>JAJZGM010000190.1 GCA_021828525.1 Nitrospirota bacterium
GACAGGCGTTCAAGTGGACGACGGAGCATCCTCTCCAGGATCGCCCTGGAGGCCCAGACGGTCAGGCGATTTTTTGCCCGGGTGGCCCCGGTGTAAAGAAGGGAGCGGGTCAGAAGAGGATGATCGAATCCCCCCAAAAGGAGGAGCACATGATCGAACTCCGACCCCTGGCTCTTGTGGACGGTCATCGCATAGGCATACTCCCACCCGGGGGCCAGTCGTTCCGGAAGGGAGAGGGAGCCGCTTCCTTTCTGGACAAAGAGGGCAGACTGGTAAAGAACGCCGAGATCTCCGTTCATGAGGCCGGTCTCGTAGCTGTTTTCAAGGATGATCACCGGAGAGGGGAAGGAATCACCGCCCCGATATCGTCGCATGTGGGCATGAAAGGAGCGATTGACGGCATGGCTCCCGACCGGCCCTTCCCGAAGCGCGGTCAGGGCCATGAAGGAGTTAAGGCCGATGGGGGAGACCTCCCCCTCCCGGGGGACCAGGACTTTGTCCCACCCGTCCCTCAGCGCCCCCAGGGGAAGGGGTGATTCGGGGAGGGCCGGAATAAAGGAGAGTCCCTCTCTCCCCTCCTCGAGAAGGTCAAAGGCCCGGGAGGCATCCCCGGAGGCGACGGCAGCCCCAAAGGCCTCAAGTCCCGGAGAGCCTGCCTGGCGGAAGTTGTGGGTCAGGACCGTCAGGGCCCCGGCCTCCGGACACTTTCCCTCGGTCCCCTGGAGGGTGGCGCATAGATCGCTCATGACCGATCCGGTCCCCACAGAGGACAACTGGTCGCGGTCTCCCGTCAGGACGAGCCTTGAACGTTCGGGAAGGGCGGAGAGAAGACGGTCCATGAGCGAGAGATCGATCATGGACAATTCATCGACCAGGACCAGATCCCAGTCGAGGGGATTGTCGGGGCCACGGGTGAAGCCGTGGCGACCCGCTCCCAAAAGACGGTGCAGCGTCATCGTGGGCGGGGGATCTCCGGGAAAACCTGCCTGAGCTATGGCCTCCGCCATCCGGGAGGCCGCTTTCCCGGTCGGAGCTGCCGCAACGATCCTCGACAGGGGGAAGAGGGCGCGGTGGAGTGCCAGAATCCTGGCGGCGGTCCAGGTTTTCCCGGTTCCGGGGCCTCCCGTCAGAAGGAGAAGGGATCGGGAAAGGGAGGCGATGGCCGCCCTCCTTCCGGCATTGACGGGATCGGAGGGAGGCCCCGCCAGGGGAAAGAAGCGGTCGACAAGGGAGGGATCGGACGGAAGGGAGGGGCCCCCGCGGTCACGGATGAGACGACGGCCGATTGTCTCGGCCACCCGGACCTCCGCGCAGTAGTATCGATAGAGATAGAGGCCTTCCTTGTCCAGGATGAGCGGACCCGGATCTTCCGGAGATCCCGCCACCGGGGCAAGGATCCCCGGCCAGCGGGAAGGGGCCGGAAGGGAGTCGGGAAGATCATCGAGATACGGAGACGCCGAGGCGGCTCCCAGATCGAGGAGGGTGTGGCCTTCCCGGGAGACGGCGCTGGTCAGCGCGGCCGACACGGCATAGACCCCCAGGATTTCCGGGGGGATTCCTCCCGCCAGATCGGCAAGGGTTGCGGCCAGGGCCCTGTCGGCCGAGGTGAGAATTCCCCGTTCCACGGCCCGGGCAAACCAGACGACACAGGGGCCGGGAAGTCGCGAGAAGAGACGGGCGTCGCTCATGGCCTCCTCCCCGACAGGAGAGCATCGAAGGAGTCGAGCTCCTCACGGGAGGGCCGGATCCGGCAGATTCCGTCTCCGGGACTCCCGCTCCCACGGACAAACAGAAAGATCGCTCCCCCGAAATCCCGTCCATAGTCGTATTCGGGTCTTGCAAAGGAGAGAAGGCGATGGATCGCCAGAATGTAGATGAGCCCCTGAAGGTCGTACCGGTGTGCGGCCATGGTGCGGGCTAGGTTGTCCGGGGCATAAGGCGCGCTTCCGGGAGGCGCTTTCAGGCGATTTGTCTTGTAGTCCAGGAGAAAATAGCGCCCCCCGTACCGGAAGAAAAGGTCGACAAACCCTCTTAAAGACCCCGTGACCGGATCGAAGGAGAGTCGCGGCCCATCGGGAAGAAGCCATTTCTCAAGACGCGAGGCCAGAAGGGATCGGACGGGAAGGAGGAATTCCCGCTCGACCGCCCTCTCGCCGCAAAGGACGCGGGCCAGGGTCATGGGATCCTCGTTCGTCCCTCCTTCCATTCCCGCTCCCAGGTCCGTGGCCAGGGTCCGCTCGACCAGGGGACGGACCGCCTCGGGCCAGGAGGCGAAGGCAGGATCCCGGTTGAGGCCCAGTTCGCCAAGGCAGAGCTCCGGGAGGCCTTCGGATATGCGTCCGGAGAGAGGGGAGGGGTTCTCCCCTTCCCCGCCGAGATGTTCCATGATCCGGTGGAAATAGGAGCCGAAAAGGGGTCCGGCCGGCAGGGTCTCCTCCCCGGTCTCCTCCCCCGGAGGCTCCTCTTGGCCTTCGTCCTCGGCGCGGAGACTTCCCCTCTCCTCCCCCGGGGCCGGATGCTCGAGGGAGCGCCGGAGGAGGGAGGAAAAGCTTTCGGTCCTTTTCGGGGAGGGGATCGGGGGCAGGGGTTTGAGCGGGGCGAGATCCGGGACAGAAGCGGGGATGGACGGGATCATGGGCGGGAAGGACTCCCATTCCGGAACGGGGGCGAAGAGGGGGGGATCCCCCTCGAGGAGGGAGCCGACCTTCTCCCGAAAGTCCGCGAAGGCCTTTTTCCCCTTTCTGACCTCCGGGGAGAGTCCGAAGAGGTGCCCCAACGCCGATTGTCGCGAGGTCAGGGACGGGATCATGATGACAGTCCGGTGAACGGCGCGCGTCAGGGCGACATAGAGGAGCCGCATCTCCTCCGCCTCCTCCCCTGGCTCCTCCAGGCCCGCGTCATCCTCCCTTTCGAGCTGTGAGGAAAGGCCGAAGGGAAGGATGACGACCGGGAACTCCATCCCTTTGGCCTTGTGGAGGGTCAGGATCCTGACCCTCCCCTCGAAGGTGTCGAGACGGGGGGCATTTTTGTCGTCCTTTTTCCCGGCGGCCTCCCTGCGGGCCGAAAGGTAGCGGTCAACCAGGAGGACAAGCGGCGGTCTGTCCCGTCCCAGCTCCTCCAGAAATTCGAAGAGATGAAAGAGATGGGTGATGCGCCTCCTTCCTCCCCGCCCGGCAAGAAG
>JAJZGM010000191.1 GCA_021828525.1 Nitrospirota bacterium
CTCTGTCTGAAGGTAGACCCCTCCGACCGTGCTGACCGGAGTCAGGGTCTGGTCGACATTGAAATAGGCCCCCCCCACATCTCCCTCCCAGAATCCCCAGGAGGCCGGGATCCGGAGTCCGACAGCCCCCACCCCTCCGATATAGGACTGACGGGTCAGTCCGTCCACCGATTGGTCGGGGGAGACGGCCGGCTGGTTGAAGGTGATGACGTTTCCAGCAACAAAAAGGTGAAGGAAGGCCGGTGTCTCTCCCGAGGCCAGGGCCTGGAGTCCTACGAGCGGGAAGAGCCCCCCCACCATGGCATCGTAGAAGGCGGCCTGTTGGGAAAAGACCATCTCGCCCCCGGAGAGTTCCAGGACGGGAGAGGAATCGGCCCGGCAGGGGTCCGGGGAGAGAAGGAAGGAGAGTCCCAGAAGAAAGGGCAGGAAGGAGGATTTCAAGAGGCGGGATCCACCGGATCTCTTGGCGGACCTCCCGGATGAAAGCAAAAAAAAGCGGCCCGGATCCGGAAACTCAAGGATCCGGGCCGCCCCTTTCAAAAGGGAAAACGACCGGCTCATCCCTTCCCGAGGCTCTTTTCCACCTCAAGGATCTTGAGGGTCGTCTTGATCACCGTATCGGGATTGAGCGAGATGGAATCGATTCCCATCCGGACCAGGGCCTCGGCAATTTCCGGGAAATCGCTCGGAGCCTGACCGCAGATCCCCGAATAGACCCGGTTACGTTTCGACCCTTCGACCGCCAGGCGGATGAAGGCCTGGACCCCTTCATCCCGTTCGTCGAAGGACTCCGCCAGGATTTCCGAATCCCGGTCAACCCCCAGGGTCAGCTGGGTCAGGTCGTTCGATCCGATGGAGAAGCCGTCGAAATACTTGGCAAACTCGTCAATCAGGATGACGTTGTTGGGAATCTCGCACATCACGAAGACTTCGAGGCCATTCACCCCGCGCTTCAGGCCGTTCTTCTCCAGGACCTCGATCACGCCCCGGGCCTCTTTCAGGGTCCGGCAGAAGGGGATCATGATCCGGACATTGGTCAGCCCCATCACATCCCTCACCCGCCGGATCGCCTGGCACTCCAGGGCAAAGCCTTCTTCGTAGCGGGGGCTGATGTAGCGGGAGGCTCCGCGGAATCCGAGCATCGGATTCTCCTCATGGGGCTCGAAGGCCGCCCCGCCGATGAGGCTCGCGTATTCATTGCTCTTGAAGTCGCTCATGCGGACGGTGACGGGCTTGGGATAGAAACCGGCCGCAATGGTTCCGATACCGAAGGCCAGCTTTTCAACGAAGTAGTCCTTCATGTCCCTGTACCCCGCCGTCATCGATTCGATTTCGGCCAGGACCTTCGGATCGGAGATCTTTTCCGGATGAACCAGGGCCATCGGATGGATCTTGATGAAGCCGTTGATGATGAACTCCATGCGCGCAAGTCCCACCCCGTCGTTGGGGATGAAGGAGAGGCCGAAGGCCTGGTCCGGGTCGCCCAGGTTCATCATGATCTTTGTCTTCGGACGGGCGAAGGCGTCAAGCTGGGTCCGGTCAACATGAAACTTCAGAAGTCCCTCGTAGACCATCCCGGTATCTCCCTGGGCACAGGAGACGGTCGCCTCCTGGCCGGAGGTGAAGGCGTCGATGGCTCCTTCGGCGCCGACCACCGCAGGGATGCCGAGTTCGCGGCTCACGATGGCGGCATGGCAGGTGCGCCCGCCCCGGCTCGTGATGATGGCGGCCGCCGTTTTCATGACCGGCTCCCAGTCGGGTGTTGTCGTCTCGGCCACCAGGATTTCGCCGGGCTTGAACTCACGGATATGCCGAAGATCCCGGATGACATGGACCTTGCCGGAGGCGATCCGCTGCCCGACCGCCTTGCCGCGGAGAAGGACCCGGCTCTTCTCGTCCAAGGTGTAGGCCTCAAGAAAGTCTGCCTTGTTCTTCTGGGATTCGACGGTTTCCGGCCGGGCCTGGACAAGAAAGAGCTCTCCCGAGACCCCGTCTTTTGCCCATTCCATGTCCATGGGCCGGTCCACACCTGCCTTCCGCGTATAGTGGTCCTCGACCTTGACGGCATAGTCCGACAGGGTCAGGATCTCGTCGTCGGAGAGGCAGAAGGTCTGGGCCTCTTCTGCCGAAACCCGCTCGTTCGCCACCGTCACCTTGGCGTTTCCGCTGGCGTAGACCATCCGGAACTGCTTCTTTCCCAGGTTCTTACGGATGATCGCCCGGTGGCCGGTCTTGAAGGTCTGCTTGTAGACATAGAACTCATCGGGATCAACGTTCCCCTGGACGACGTTCTCCCCCAGCCCGTAGGCTCCGGTGATGAAAACCACATCCCGGAATCCCGTCTCTGTGTCCAGGGTGAAGAGGACGCCCGAGGAGCCCTTGTCGGAGCGGACCATTTTCATCACACAGATGGACAGGGCGATGGAAAAATGGTCAAAGCCATGGTCGACACGGTAGGAGATCGCCCGGTCGGTGTAGAGCGAGGCAAAGCACTTGAGACAGGCCTCCCGAAGCTGCTGGAGGCCGCGAATGTTGAGATAGGTGTCCTGCTGTCCCGCAAAGGAGGCTGTGGGAAGGTCCTCGGCCGTGGCGGAGCTTCGGACCGCCACGTCCGGAGAATCCCCATATTCCTTGCCCAGAAGTCCGTAGGCCTCTTCGATCTCGGCCCACATCTCCTGGGGAATGCTGACTCCCAGGATCAGGTCCCGGGCCATCTTTCCCCGGCGTTCAAGGTCGGCAATATTGTGGCGGTCGAGCCCGTTCAGGGTCTCCTTGAGGGTCTCCATGATGCCGCCCTTTTTGAGGAGATCCCAGTAGGCGTCCGCCGTAATGGCAAACCCGTTGGGAACCTTCACTCCCTGAGGGACCAGTTCCTGGTACATCTCCCCCAGGGAGGCGTTTTTTCCCCCCACCAGGGGAATGTCTGTGAGCTTGATCTCGTTGAAGAATCGGATATAGCGCATGTTGTCCCTTTCTTGTTGTCCGTCCGGAATTCCGGCTCTCCCGGCCCCTCCGCAAAGGGCTGGCGGACAGAAACCCCCGGCTCACTATGATCGTTTGAGGCTAATCAGACGGATCCCCACACCTTGGCCATATCACCTTTGAATGCCTCATCTTATCAAATCCGGGAGGATGTTCAAAGGAGGCCCCGGGACCTTCCTCCCGGTCCGGGGCGGG
>JAJZGM010000192.1 GCA_021828525.1 Nitrospirota bacterium
GATGGCCCCCGGAGGCCTCTCCCTTGCCGAGGCCGTCCGCTCGGTCCTCCACCGGCTGGAAGGCTCCTACTCCTTCCTGATCCTCCATTCGGACCCGGCCCATCCCCTGGTCGCCGTCCACCGGGGCGCGCCTCTGGTCATCGGCCTCTGCGACCACGGCCTCTTCATTGCCTCAGACGTGACCGCCTTTCCCGCCGAGGTGACCTCCACCGTCTTTCTCGAGCCCGACGATCTTCTGACGGCGGGACCGTCCGGCACCTTCGAGATCCTCTGCCTCTCGAGCGGCCGGAAGAGAGAGGCCTGCCGGATCGGCCGGAGCCGGACCGAGGAGCACGGCAAGGGGGACTATCCCCACTACATGGTCAAGGAGATCTGCGAGCAGCCACGGGTTTTATCCGAGCTCCTCGCGGGAAAGATCGCCTCGGGCCCCGGCGGGCTTTCGGTCCATCTTCCGCCGAAGGTGACCAAGGTCCTCTCCGGGGCCCGGCGCCTCCGGATCGTGGGGTGCGGCACCTCCTACCACGCGGGCCTTCTCGGAAAGTACCGGATCGAAGGCTTGGCGGGCCTTCCCGTGGAGGTTGAGATCGCCTCGGAGTTCCGCTACCGGGATCCCCTGCTGGATCCGGAGTCGGACCTTCTGGTCGCGCTCACCCAGTCGGGGGAGACGGCCGACACCCTGGCCGCGGTGCGCATGGCCCGGGAGGCCGGGGTTCCGACCCTGGCGCTCGTGAACGTCCCGGGGAGCACCATCGCCCGGGAGGCCGACGCCGTCCTCTTCCTCGAGGCGGGGCCCGAGTTCGGGGTGGCCGCGACCAAGACCTTCCTCTCCCAGATCGCGCTGCTTACGCTCATGGCGATCCACCTGGCGCCCGAGGAGCGGCTTCGGGAGAGGACCGGCCTCTCCTATCAGGAGCTTCTCTCGGAGTTTTTGGGACTTCCCCGGCTCCTCGACAAGAGCCTCTCCCTGGCCTCCTCCATCATGGAAATGGCCGAAGACCTGGCCTCGGCCCCCATCGTCCTCTTTCTCGGACGGGGCGCGGACTTCCCCCTGGCCCTCGAAGGGGCGCTCAAGTTCAAGGAGATCACCTACATCCACGCCGAAGGCTATCCCGGAGGCGAACTCAAGCACGGCCCCCTGGCCCTCGTCGAAAAGGGCACGCCGGTGATCTCCCTCATCTCCCCCGATCCGCGCCTTCTTCCCAAGATGGTGAGCAACATGCAGGAGACGCTGGCCCGGGGAGCGCGCATCACGGGGATCTCCTCCGAGAGCGCCTTCGCCGAGATGGCCCCGGTGGTCTCGACCGAACTCTCCCTTCCGGACTGCTCTCCGGTCTTCTTTCCGATCCTGTCGTCGGTTCCCCTCCAGCTTCTGGCCTACCACACGGCCTGCGCCCGGGGACAAAATGTGGACCGCCCGAGAAATCTCGCCAAGTCCGTGACGGTCGAATAACCCAACACTTTAAAACCTGGAGTCCTTCATGTCTCTCGAAAAGAAAATCCATGGCCGCGAGGCGGTCGTGGGCATCATCGGATGCGGCTACGTGGGCCTTCCCCTGGCCGTGGAATTTGCGAAAAAGGGGTTCCGGGTGGTGGCCTTCGATCTCGATGCCCCCCGGGTCGACCAGATCAACCGGGGGATCTCCTACATTCCCGATGTGCCCACCACGGAGCTTTCGGAATGCGTCAGGAAGGGGACCCTCGAGGCGACCACCGATTTTACCCGTCTCACGGGGGTCGACACCGTCTCGATCTGCGTCCCCACGCCCCTTCGGAAGACCAAGGATCCGGACATCTCCTACATCGTGGCGGCCCTCGACAACCTGGTCGCCCACCGAAACAAAAATGGCCAGCTGATCATCCTCGAGAGCACGACCTATCCGGGAACGACCCGGGAGGTGATGCTTCCCGCCCTTGAGGCGGAGGGACAATTCACGGTCGGAAAGGACTTCTTCCTGGCCTTCTCCCCCGAGCGGGTCGATCCGGGCAATCCCGTCTTCAACATCGTGAACACCCCCAAGGTCGTGGGGGGGATCACCCCGGAATGCACCCGGCTCGCCTCCCTTCTCTACGGATCGATCGTGGAGCGGGTGATGCCGGTCACCTCCACCGAGTCGGCGGAGATGGTGAAGCTCCTCGAGAACACCTTCCGGAGCGTCAACATCGGCCTGGTGAACGAGCTCGCCCTCATGAGCCACAATTTAAACCTCAACATCTGGGAGATCATCGAGGCGGCGGCGACCAAGCCCTTCGGCTTCATGCCCTTCTATCCGGGGCCGGGACTCGGGGGCCACTGCATCCCCATCGACCCCCACTACCTCTCCTGGAAGGCCCGGCAGACCGGATTCGAGGCCCGATTCATCGAACTTGCCGGCGTGGTCAACGGCTCCATGCCCCACCATGTCGTGAACCGTGTGGCCTGGGGCTTGAACGAACAGGCCAAGTGCCTCAAGAACGCGAAGATCCTCGTGGTGGGGGTGGCCTACAAAAAAGACGTGAACGATCTCCGGGAATCCCCGGCCCTGGACGTCATGGCCCTTCTCGAGAAATCCGGGGCGGTCCTCTCCTATTCCGATCCGTACTTCCCGACCCTCACATGGGGGAAGGGAACCCTCTCCTCGGTCGACATCGCCAAGCCCGGGGTTCTTGCGGCCTTCGACTGCGCCGTGGTGATCACCAACCACACCAAGGTGGACTACAAGGCACTCCTCGGAGTCGTTCCCCTCATCGTGGACACCCGGAACGTCTTCAAGGGCACGAGCCACCCCTCCATCGTTTCCCTGTAGGACAGGGGGCAGAAGTGCGCGTCCGGGCTCCGGCTGTTAGGGTGCCCGGACGACTCCTGTCCTTCTCCCTTAAGGAGAAGAAATTTCCGGATCTGTTCCACTATCCTTTTGTTCTCCAGGCAAGGCACCTGACTCGATCGATCAGGAAATCCGAAGGCCCGGATCCTTCTCAATCCATGATCGGAATGTCGTTTGACTGGGAAAACCGGTTTTTCAAAGACAGGCTCCTCTCCCCCACGACATAGGCATAGAGACTGCTCGGAATGAAATCGAAGACGGCCTTTTCATACTCGACGACCGCCGAAACGGTTTTAGTGGTAACAAGGATTCTCTTTTCACCAAGTCTGTTGTATTTCAGGAACTCGACACAGTTGTCCAGCTC
>JAJZGM010000193.1 GCA_021828525.1 Nitrospirota bacterium
CTCCTGTTGCCGTGTGAGCCAGGTTCTTTACAAGGTCTCGCTGGGACACGATTTCTTTGACCGGGCGTACGATCGACTGTCGGCGGCGGACGACCATGCGCCGCGCTGGTACTGCGAAGAGTGTTCCCGGGAAAAGGACTTCCAGAAGGATGTCAGGAGCATCCGGGAGGAGTTTCTTCGCCTCAGGGCGGGAGAGGACTCCCTTCTTTCTGACGAGACCACCTTCCGGAGGGCCCGGCTCCGGATCCAGGAGATCGACCACCAGGTCAAGAAGGGCCGGAGCCCCCATGTGATTCTTTCTCCCCGGGATGTGGCCCTTCTGCTCATGGATCTCGAGGCGTGGGATGAGGATCACGGGGGTCTGGAATAGGATCCTGACAAAAAACAGAGAGGAGCACCCTTGGTCCGGAAAGAAACGGCAGAAGGAACGAAGGTTCACGAACGGGAGAACCGGCTGGCCCTTGGAGACTTCGTGGAACGGGCCCCGGATCTCTCGAAGGAGGAACGGATGGCCATTCTCGAGATCCTGGGGGCCGTCTCCGAGGGCGCCCGGGATCTTGCCCGCCGCCTTTCGCTTGGCCCTCTTCACGGGCTTACGGGAAGCTCGGGGCAGGTCAATGTCCAGGGGGAGGAGGTCCAGGCCTTCGACGAGATCGCCCAGGAGATCTTTTCAGGCCTTCTGGGGGCCTCCGGAAGGGTCTCCCTCCTCGTCTCGGAAGAGCGGGAACATCCCGAGGTCTTTCCCTGTCTCTCGGAATCCTTCCATGTCGCGATGGATCCCCTCGACGGCTCCTCGAACCTCTCTGTCTCCGGACCCGTGGGATCGATCTTCGCCCTGTACCGGGGGGCGGGCTTGCGGGGGGAGGATCCCGCCCGGGACTTCCTGGAGTCCACCCGTGAGGTGGTCTGTGCCGCCTACGTCCTCTATAGCGTCTCCACCCTTTTGGTGGTGGCCTTCCGGGATGAGGTGAGGATGTATGCCCTCGATCCCTCCTCCGGGCATTTCCTTCCCCTTCCGGGCCCTGTCCGCTTCCCCGACGGAGGGGGCCAGATCGTGAGCATCAACACCGGAAACTACACCCGCTGGGAGCCGGGGGTCCGGCAGTATGTCGATGCCCTCCATGGCCGCCCCGCCTGGAGCGCCCGGTATGTGGGGGCCCTGGTGATGGATTTCCACCGGAACCTCCTGAAGGGAGGGATCTATCTCTATCCCGGAGATCTTCCCAAAGGGGGGGCAGGCCATCCCGAAGGCAAGCTCAGGCTTCTGTTCGAGGCGATCCCGATGGCCTTCATCGCCCGGGCGGCGGGAGGGCTCGCGACCAACGGCCATCGACCGATTCTCGAGATTCCCGCCTCCCACATCCACCAGCGGGTCGCCCTGGTCGTCGGATCCCGCGAACGGGTCACGGAATACAGTCACCTCTCCGGATCCCCGGACCCGGTCTAGGAGAGCTTGGCTCCCTGTCCTGGGAGCTTGTCCCGTTCACACAATCAGGACCCCCCCTCTTGTCCTGACGGAGTGGGTCAGGAGACGGGAAGACGGATCGCCAGAAGACGGGGCCGGGTCATTTCCTCCATGGCATAGCGGACTCCCTCGAATCCGGAGCCCGACTCCTTGATGCCCCCGTAAGGCCAATGGTCGAGCCGGAATGTCGGGATCTCGTTTATCAGGACCCCTCCGGCCTCGATCTTCCGGGCCCATCCGACCGCCCGGTCGATCGACCGGCTGAAAATGCCGGCCTGGATGCCGTACCGGGACCGGTTGATCCGGTCGATCGCCTCCTCGGGATGGTCGAAGGGGGTGAGGGTCGCCACGGGGCCGAAGACCTCCTCCTGCTCGATCGGCCAATGCGCCTCTGTTTCGGTCAGAAGGGTGGGGTAGAGGAGGGACCCCTCCTGCCTGAGGGGAAGGAGGAGGCGTCCTCCCATGGCGACGGCCTCCTCGATCTTCTTGCGCACAGCGTCGGCATGGCTGGGCCGGATGAGGGGACCCATCAGGGTCCGGGGGGAGGAAGGATCCCCGATCCGCCCCTCCCTGTCGAGCTCCCTGATCTTTTCCGCAAGGCCCTCCCGGATCCGGTCAAACAGGGACCGGTGGACGAGAATCCGCTGGATCGAGATGCAGACCTGTCCGGAATAGGCAAAGGCTCCGGTCACGAGACGGTCGATGAGTTCCGGCGTCTCCCCGTCGGGGGCGACCATGACGGCGGCCGTTCCTCCGAGCTCGAGCAGGACCTTTTTCCTCGGAACGCGGTCCTTGATGCTCCAGCCGACCGGCGCCGATCCCGTGAAGGAAATGACGGGAAGGTCGGGGTGGAGGATCAGCCGCTCGGTGTCGGCAATGTCGCAGGGGATGACGGAGAGGGCTTCGGGAGGAAGCCCCGCTTCGAGGAGCAGGGCCCCGAGGCCGATGGCCGTCGTCATCCCCAGGGGGGCGGGCTTCACGATCAGGGCGCTTCCAGCGGCGATCGCAGGGGCCACCTTGTGAGCGAGGAGGTTCAGGGGAAAGTTGTAGGGGGTGATCGCCAGAAGGGGGCCTGCGGAGACGCGATCTACCAGGCCGATCATGCCGGTCCCCTGGGGAACCGTCTCTCCGGGCTCCTGCTCGAATCCGAAGGTCGGGGCCAGGGAGGCCGCGACCCGGAAGGTCGTGATGGCCCGGTCGACTTCGGAAAGCGACGCCGACACGGGTTTTCCCACTTCGGCGGTCACCAGGCCCGCGAGGAGGCTCCGGTGGCGTTCGAGGAGTCCGGCCGTATTTTCGAGGATCTCCCTCCGGCGGTGGCGGGGGAGGGAGGAGAGGATCCTCTGGCCCCGGCGAAGGGAGTCTGCGGCCCGGAGAACCTCCCGGGTTCCCGGTCTTGCCACGGTCCAGAAGGGCCGGTCCTTGGGGAAACCCGAGAGCTGTGTGGTAAAGGAAGAGAGCTGGTGGGGAGGAAGGCCGTCGCCGTTGCCCGTCCACTCTCCGGAGACCAGAAAGGGGATGGGGGAGCGGGTGAGGATCTCGTCGATCATGGGCCGGTCCTTTCCGTGGGGTCGGAGGTCCGAGGCGTTGCCTGGACAGTTCTTAAGGGATTTCCGAAGATCTCAAGGATACCATGGCGGGCCGGATCGCCCCAA
>JAJZGM010000194.1 GCA_021828525.1 Nitrospirota bacterium
AAAAAGGGCGGGATCGACCTCTCCGAAGGAGCCGTCCGGGAGAATCCGTTCGATGCGGGTCTTGACCGTTTCGAAGGCGGAAAAATCCGAAGTGACAAAAAAGCCCTGAAGGAATTCGGCCCGGCGAGCAGAGACAAAGGGGGGTTCATCCCCCAGGCGGGCGGCCCGCCCCCAAAGGGGCTCTCCGTCTCTGGCCAGGACCGACAGAAGACGGTCCTCCCAAAATTCGACGAGGGAAGAGCGAGTTTTAAGAGAATCCGGAAGGTTCCAGGAGACGCAGGCCAGCTCCGCAAGGGCCGAAAGGCGGATAGGCAGGGCAAAATCGACAAGAAGTCGCACCATCCCCTGCCCCGAGCGCCGGAGAGCGAAAGGGTCGAGGGAGCCACTGGGATTGGCCCCTCCCAGAAAGGCTCCCGCCTGGCCGACCGCACGGTCGGCCAGGGAGAGAAGAACGGAGGGAAGATCCCCCGGGCAGGGGTCGCGGAAAGTCCGGGGCTGGTATTGTGAGGAGATAGCCCGGGCCACGGCCGGGCCAAGGGGATCGGCCTCCCCGTCCTTCTCCTGCTCCAGAAGGGCGTAGATCCCACCGATCTCCCCTTCGAGCTCCGGAAACTCCTTCACGAGACCGGTCAGGAGGTCCGCCTTGTAGAGGGTCGCCGCCCGGTCGAGGATCTGGGCCATCTCCTGACGGGTTAGACCGTGTCGTTTCAGGAGGTCGTCGGGAAGAAGCGCCAGGCACTCGAGGACCATTCTCCGGGTTGCCCGGACCTTGTCACCAAGAGAGCCCACTCCCGGGAAGAAGGCCACGGAGTCGAGCTCGGGAACACGGTCCGCAAGCGTCCGGGTGAGATCCCTCGACATATAGTAGGCCGCGTCCTCGAGGCGGGCCGTCACGACCCGGACATAGCCGTCCCGGACGGCTTCGAGGTCCCCCTTCGGGTTCCCCGAAACCCCCAGGAAATGGGCCACGGTTTTCCGGTCTGGCCCCTCCACCACGAAGAATCTCTGATGGACCTTGAGGACTGTCCGAACAACGGCCGGCGGAAGATTCCGGTACTTTTCGGGAAGGATCGCCGGAATGACCCGGTAACCCTCCACGAGGCAGGCCACCTCGGTCAGGAGATCGGAATCGGAGACAAGGAAGGAGCCTTCCGGCCAGTTCCCGGCGGATGATTCCAGCTTCACCGTCAGGGCAAGATCGTTTTCGATCCGGTCCCGCCGTTCGGAGAGGTCCGGCTCGACTCCCCAGGCCCGGATTTCCCGGTCGTACTGGGCGACATTCCGGACAAGGACGGGCTCCATCCCCAAAAAGCGGGGGGCAAAGGTCAGCCGGCCGGAGACCTGCCCGGCAAACTCGAATCCCACCACCTCGTCGCGATAGAGGGAGAGGATCCAGAGGACCGGGCGAAGGAAAGGACCGATCCCTTCTCCCCACCGCATCGATTTGGGAAAGACCAGTCCTGACAGGACACGCTGGAAAAGGTCCGGAAGAAGGTCGAAGACCGGGCGACCCGCCTCCTTCTTCCGGACGGCCAGGTAGCGTCCCTTCGGAAGATCCAGGATCTCGAGAGTCTCGACTCCCACCCCATGGGTCCTGGCAAACCCCCGGGCCGCCGGAGACGGATCGGAGGGCCAGTTGCCGGCCGATGAAGCCGGAGGGCCCGTCACGACAGATTCCCGGGGAAGGGTCTCGGGTGAGAGGCCGTCGAGCCGGAGGATGAGGCGGACAGGAGTTCCAGCCGACCGGATGCGCTCGAAGGAGATTCCGGAGGCCGCCGATGCCTCTTCCGCCAGGGATCGGAGGGTTTCGATGACCCCGGGAAGCAGGGCCGCGGGAAGCTCTTCGCACCCGACTTCCAGAAGGGCGCTGTTCTTCGGATCTGACGGTGCGAAAGGGGTCATGGCCGGATCCCGGAAGAGACAGTGTCCTCCGCCTCCACATAGCGGGCGGCCACCTTCCTGGCGGCTCCCCTCACCCGGCCGATCAGACGTTGGCGCTCCTCAGTCCCGACCGCCCCGCGGGCATCGAGAAGGTTGAAGGAGTGGGACATCTTGAGAACCCTTTCATAGGCGGGACGGTAGAGACCCTCCTCAAGAAGGTTGCCCGCCTCCCGCTCCCAGAAGTCGAACTGCTCGCGGATCACGGTCCGGTCGGCCTTCTCGAAGTTGAAGACCGACTGCTGGCGTTCATTTTCCTGGAATAGGCGGCCATAGGTCACCCGGTCGTTGTAGCGAAGATCGAAGACATTGGAAATTCCCTGGAGATACATGGCCAGCCGCTCGAGACCATAGGTGATCTCCACGCTGACAGGCGCGAGGGCCAGACCCGCCACCTCCTGGAAATAGGTGAACTGGGTCACCTCCATGCCGTCGAGCCAGACCTCCCATCCCAGCCCCCAGGCTCCCAGGGTGGGGGATTCCCAGTCGTCATGGACAAAACGGATGTCATGGGCCGAGATGTCGAGCCCCAGGGCTTCCAGGCTCTTGAGGTAAAGGGACTGGGAGCGGACGGGAGATGGCTTGATCAGGACCTGGAACTGGTAATAATGCTGCAGCCGGTTGGGATTTTCCCCGAACCGCCCGTCGGTTGGACGACGGCAGGGCTGGACATATGCCACCCGGGTTTCTCCAGGTCCCAGGGCCCCGAAAAAGGTGGCCGGATGGAAGGTCCCCGCCCCCATTTCCATGTCGTACGGTTCGAGAAGAAGGCACCCCTCCCTGGCCCAGAAGGCCTTGAGGGCCATGATCATATCCTGAAAAGTCTGCATCCGGGAGTCCCTGAATGGAAGAGTGGGTGAAAAGGTCTGCCTCGATATTAGCGGAGGATGGAGAAAGACTCAAGAAGCGGAAGGGATCCGGGAAGGATCCTCCAACCCGGAGGGAACGGAGCGGCCCAGTCTTAAACCGGGTCCATTCTGAGGCGGACAGTTGTTTCCCCTCCCTGGAAAACCTTGCGGGTTCCCGGGGCCATGAGACTGATCGCACAAAAAGAAGCTCCCTATTCCAGCTCTCCAGAGTGCAGCAATTTCATTAAAATTTGGGGCATTGACTCGCCCCAGGCCGACCAGGGGATCCCTGAAATGATTCTTTCGGGATCCTGGACACAGAAGGGGAGGCGT
>JAJZGM010000195.1 GCA_021828525.1 Nitrospirota bacterium
TGGAAAGATCTCCGGAAGGGTTCCGAGGCGCTCCCCCGAGAAAAGGGCCAGAAGCTCATGACGTCTCCGCTCCCCCGCCACATTGGATAGCTCTCCGGCGACGGGTCGCGCAAGACCTAGCGTCTCCGGCTCGACAGCAAATCCCAGGGTCGCGGCAAACCGAAGAAGACGGAGCACCCGGACCGGATCCTCGGGGAAAGGATCGCGCAGGAGACAGGGCCTTCGAAGAAGACCTGCGGCAAGATCCGAAAGCCCCCCGAAGGGATCCTCGATCCCGGCCTCACCCTCCCCGTCCAGACGCATCGCGAGGGCATTGACGGAAAAATCCCTCCGGGCAAGCTCCGCCTCGAGCGCGCCTGACAGGAGCGTGATCTGGAGGGTCGGGCCCCGGCCTCCCCGCCTCGCCCCAAGGACAAAGGCCGGGATCACCTTCCCCACCCAGACTCCCTCCGGAAAAAGGGAGGAGAGTCTCTCCCGGGACACCCGAACCAACAGATCCACATCCCGGAAGGGGCGTCCCAGAAGGGCGTCCCGAAGCGCCCCTCCGACCACCCAGACGGGAAGCCTCTCCTTTCGAAGCTTCGCCAGAGACGGTCCGGCCTTTTTGGTCAGATGCCTGCGAATTTGCTCCGGATCCCACGCACACACCCTGGCCCGCGCTCCCTTGCCCCCCATCATGGAAAAAGCCCCCTCCTGACAAGGATTCTCATTATCAACAGGTCAATTCTGGCCTCCCCCCCGGATCCGAGGCCTCCTCTCATCTCTTCTCCCTCCACCCGAAACATTCTCCATTCCATGATTTTCAAAAGCCCTCCTCTCTTTTTTCCTCCTGGCACCAAAGATGCTTTCCCCCTCCGGCTGTTTTCATCATCTCATTTGTCTTCCGGGCCTTCCCGGACATCTACACAGGAGTGTTCCCTTCATGCCATGGTCTTCTCTCCGGTCGCTGATCTTATCAGCCCTTCTAGGAAGTTTCGCCTTTGGCCTCACAGGCGCCCCCGCCCGGGCGGAGAGCACCCTTGTCCTCACCCCCTCGGCCGGAATCGAAAACGGAGGAGCCGCCTTTGGCATAAACCTCCGGGACTTCTTCCTCCCCAACCTCGCCTGGGAAATCGACGGAGGCTACGGACTCTCCCTCTGCCAGGACTGCCAGCTCTCGGAGATCACCCTCACCGGGAACCTGGTCTACGAAATCCACCCCTTCGAGAGTCTCTCCTTCTTTCTGGTGGCGGGGGGAGGAGTGGGGTTTCTGGACCTTTCGAGCCCCCAGAGCGGCCGGGCCACTCTGGGGCTTGTCGACGCCGGCCTGGGCTCACGTCTCTTTTTGACCCGCCATCTCTCCCTGACCCTTGAGGACCGCTGGTTCATCCCGATCTCCGGAGCCCTTCCCGGTGTCCAGAGTGGAAGCCTGACGGCCGACCGGATCTTCCTGGGCGTGTCGACCGCCTTTTGACCAACAATCCCTGACCCTCAATTTGCGAGTGCCCTGATGCCAAGACTCCCCTTCCCCGTTTTCTGCCGGCCGCCGGCATTGGTCCGGATGTTCATAGCCGGCTCTCTTCTTGTCAGTCTCGGAGGCTGCAAGGGAACAAGCCTCACCTTTCCCCAGAGCCCGGAGGGGTTAAACGGCCCTTCCCTCCTGACCGCCTCGGGAACGGCCTTCGACGGCCCCATCACGGGGGGAAGCGTCGCGGTCGGCCAGTATCAGCCGGACGGCTCCCTTCTTCCCCTGGGAACGGTCACCACCGGCCCCAACGGGAATTTCGCCATCACCACACTCTTCGACCCCTCGGGAGGCCCGGTGAGTTTTACGCTCACCGGCGGATCAACCATCGATACCGCCAGCGGAGCCACGGTCACCTTCACCACCGGCGAATCCCTCACCACGCTGATTCCGGCCGCAGACATCACCCGGGCGACCGTTGTCCTGACCCCCTTTTCCTCGCTCGAAGCGACCCAAGCCCTGACCCTCATGGCCCAGGGAAGCGCACCGGAAGCGGCCCTCACACAGGCCCGGGGAGACTGGAACCAGTTCCTGGGATTTGATCCGGCCGAGGTCCCCCCCGCCAACCTTCTGTCGGGTCCGGCCAGCGCCAACGCCTCCGGCATCTACGGTCTTCTTCTGGCGGGGCTCTCGGAGCTCACCAACCATATCGGAACCACCCAGCACCTGGCTCCCGGCACGGCCAATCCCATGGGGCTCCTCTCCCTTCTCGAAGAGGACGAGGGGGACGCCCTTTTCAACGGCTTGGCTCCCGGGAACCCCACCCCCCTCACCTATTACGGCTACACCCTCTCCCCGGAAACCCTCCGCCAGGATGTCACCGCCGAGGCCCTGATCTTTCTCTGGAGCGGACAGAACCAGTCGGGTCTGACGCCTGCCCTGACCGACGGCATCCTGAACGGGATCGCTCTCAACACCGGTCCGCTCTTTCCGCCGTCTCCGTCTCCCTCCGTTCCGGATCCCGGCACGCCCACGGTGGCCATCACCAACCCCGCCTCCGGCCTCTACTACAACGGAACGATCACCGTCACCGCCTCGGCCACCGACAGCCTGGGCATCGCCCAGATGGTCATGACGGGCCAGAATGTCGTGTTTCCCGGAGGTTCGGTCTCGGGAAACCCCATCATCACGTCGCTTGACACCACGAAGAGCCCCTCGGGGCCCGCGAGCCTGTCGGCCACCGCCACCGACTATGCCGGGAACAGCCGGACCGCCACTGTCGCCTTCATCATCGACAACACCCCGCCGGTTCTCTCCAACCTCTCTCCCGCCAACGGATCGGTTTACGCCCCCGGATGCACCGGCACCCCTCTCCCCGTCACCGTGACCGGAACCCTCACCGATTCACTGTCAGGACCATCCACTGTTCAAGTCCAAGAAACATCACCAACTAATACAACTATTGGGACTACCTATACCTCAATCAACAGCACGACCGGAAATTTCAGCTTCACTTTTTCCGTTCCTACCAACGGATGCACGTCTAATCCTTTTGTTTTCACTATCAACGGGTTTGACAACGTTCAAAACGAGACCACCCTGAACTACACTCTCTCCGTCACCAACTGAACGGGACGGGACAAAAC
>JAJZGM010000196.1 GCA_021828525.1 Nitrospirota bacterium
GGGGAAGACATCGTGACCCGCTACGGAGGAGAGGAGTTTGTCGTCATCCTTCCCGCGACCCCGATCGACAAGGCCCATATCGTCGCCGAAAATATCCGCCAGAATGTCGAACGCATCGCCCTTCTGAATGCGAAGGACAGCAAGACAATCGGCGTCGTCACCGTTTCGATCGGGATCGATGTCCACAAGCCGGGCCAAAACTGGCGGCAGACCGTCGATCGGGCCGACAAGGCCATGTACCAGTCAAAACAGAACGGAAGGAACCGGACGACGACCTACTTCCAGATCTGACCATCACCTGCCGGAGGTCCCGCCCGCCTTTCTCCTCCCTTCTCTCAGCCTCCGTTGATCTTCGGCCAGAATCGCCTCCGTCAAAGCCTCCATGGCGTGTCTAGCAGGCATAAGGTCCGTCTCCAAAAGGCCCTTTTCCATCCCCCGAACCTTTTGGGAAATCTTTGCCAGAGCCCGGTGATAGCGCAGATGGAGCCGGTCAATCCTTCCCCCGGGGGGGATCTTGAGATCTTCCATCATTTTCCTGACAGGACAACTCCGGTCCTCCGCCAGAAATGCCATGTCAAGAAAATCAGGGTTTTGAAGAAGGACATCCATCTGCATTCCGTGAATCTGGACGGACCTGGCATAGAGGCCGAGAACAGTCTTGGGAAGGCCTGGCACTTCCGGGTGGAATCCCCGGAGAAACTCCTTCAGGTCATCAAGGGAGAGGGGCCGGGAGATGGCAAACCCCTGCAGGAAGCCCACTCCCAGCATCCGCATGGCGTCCAGGATTCCCTCTGTTTCCACTCCTTCCACCACGAGGGCAAGGTTTAGCCGTTGGGCAAGCCCCATAATGGCCTCCACGAAATGCAAATCCCGGGGGCGCGAGTCGAGGGTGCGGACAAACCCCTGGTCGAGCTTCACCTTGTCGACAGGAATCTCCTTCAGGCGAAGAAGCGATGAATAGGCACTTCCCGCAACATCCATGGCCAGGTGGACGCCCAGGCCCCTGAGGCGTCGGAGGAGATCAATGGCCACAACCTTCTCCCCGAAATCCCGCCCCTCGAGGATTTCCAGGGTCAGTCGGGACGGATCGACGGAGGACTCTCCAAGCATCCTCCCCAGACAGTCGATGGCTCCTTCCGAGACGGAGCGGGGATCGACGTTGACGGAGAGCCAGAGGGAAGGCTCGGTCTCCTGAAGGCTCGCGAGAGCGGGCAGGGATTGTTCAAGGACCTGACACGAAAGCTCTAAGAGATCGTCGGGCTCGTAATCCGGGAGAAAGTCCGGGGGGGCAAGGATCCGGCCGTCGGGATCCCTGAGACGGGCCAGCGCCTCGACACCCGCAATCCGCCCGGTCCGGTTGTCGAGAACGGGCTGATAGTAGACCTCGACCTGACGGTCGGCAAGAAGTTTCTGGCCAAGGCTCCGGGCCAGGGGGATCTCCTCCCCGTGGATCATCCAGGAGCGGGAGCGGTCCCCCTTGTGCCCCTTGCTCTCGTAGAGGGCCTGATCGGCAAGCCGGAGAAGGATCTCGGGATTGTCGGAAGCCGTAGGACCAGGGATGTAGAGGGCCACCCCGATGGAGACCCCCACCGACACCTCCTCTCCTCCTTCCAGCGGGACCGGCATCCTCGCCGCCTGGTCGAGTCTTTCCAGAAGATCCTCAAGCTCCTCCCGAAGACTGATGTTTTCCAGGAGAAGGACAAATTCGTCGCCGCCCAGACGGGCCAGAAAGTCGGTCTTCCGAAGGGCTTGCCGGATCCTTTCTCCTGTTAGCCGGAGGAGGTGGTCTCCGGCGTCATGACCATACCGGTCGTTGACGGGCTTGAAGCTGTCGAGATCGAGGATCGCAACGGCAAAGTTCCACCCATACCTTCGGGAACGGGCGAGGACCTTCTCAAACTCGAGATCGAGGGCACGCCGGTTCGGAAGGCCGGTCAGACGGTCATGGCGGGAGTCGTACTCGAGCTTTTTGGTCAGGTCGACCAGGGAGGTGATGTCCCTCTGGTTGCCGACAAATTCGACAATCTCCCCGGCGGCGTTCCGGACCGGGCTGATCGAGAGCAGGTTCCAGAAGGGAGTCTTGTCCTTCCGGTAGTTCAAGATCTGTCCCTGGAAGGGATCTCCCTCAATAAGCGCCTTCCGGATCTTCTCGACCGTGGCCCGATCGGTCCCTTCTCCCTGGAGAATCCGGCAGTTTTTTCCGAGAATCTCCTCGGCGGAATAGCCGGTGAGGGCGGTAAACCCGTCGTTGGCAAAGATCACCAGGAAGTCGGGGTCCGTGATCAGGACCCCCTCACCCACGGCGGCCACCGCATTGGAGAGAAGGTTCTGCCGGGTGAGAAGATCGAGACGGTCGAGACCCTGGGAGATATTTCTCGCGAGCTCGGAAAGGAGCCCTTCGAGGACGGGGTCCGAGAAGAATCCCTCCTTCCCGTGGCCAATAAGAAGGATCCCCCAGACCTCTCCCTTTCGATAGATCGGAAGGGCTCCCATGGCATTGATGCCGAAATCCCGCGCCCTCTCCTTCCACGGAAGCACGACGGTTTGGCCCTCAGGATCAAAGACAGGGTGCCGCAGTGCGAAAACCCTGGACAGGAGATCCGGATCCTCTCCGGAATCCCCAAAGGGCGGCTCGTCTAAAAGCCCGGTCTTTCCCGAAGCCCCCAAAACCAAAATTCCCTTCCCCTTCGGTGGACGGCAGACCGCGGCCAGAGCCATCTCCCCGTAGCTGACGGCCAGATCGCAAAGCCTGTTGAGAAGTGCAGGCTCCTCCGAGACGGAGGACAGGGCCTCGCCGGCATGGGCCAGCAGGGTATTGTAGGCCGAGAGGAGACGGAGCCGTTCGGCCTGAGCGTGACGGTCGGTCACGTCGTGCACGGTACCCACAACCACCGACGGATCGTCCGGAATCCGGGAGAGAGAGATGTCCACCATGACCGTATGACCGCTGCGGGTCACCATCCTGACATCCGGAATCTCGATGGTCTCCCGGTCCGCCAGGAAGCTGTAGGCAAAGCCCACCCGCTCATACTCTCCCGCATCCCCATAGAGCATTCTCGCGGATT
>JAJZGM010000197.1 GCA_021828525.1 Nitrospirota bacterium
CGTGGCCCTGATCATCATCTCCCTCCTTCTGGACGAGGCCGGCTTTTTCCACTGGGCGGCCATCCACATCGCCCGGGCCGGAGGGGGCTCGGGACGCCGTCTCTTTCCCCTCGTGGTTCTCCTGGGAGCCGCGATCTCTGCCGTCTTCGCCAACGACGGGGCGGCCCTGCTCCTCACTCCGATCGTCCTGGCCCTGCTCCTGCGGATGGAGATCTCTCCCCGGGGGGCCCTGGCCTTCATCATCGCGACAGGCTTCATCGCCGACACGGCGAGCCTTCCCTTCATGATCTCGAACCTCGTGAACATCATCGTGGCGAAGTACTTTCACATTCCCTTCGACCGGTACGCCGTCCTCATGGTTCCGGTGGACCTGGTCTCCATCCTGGCCACGCTCGCCGCCCTGTGGCTTCTCTTCGGCGCCCATCTCCCGGAGCGCTACCACCTGGAGAAACTTCCGGACCCCCAAAGCGTCATCCATGACCCGGTCGTCTTCCGGGCGGCCTTCCCCGTCCTGGGCGCGATCCTTCTGGCCTACTTCCTGACCTCCCCGCTCCACATGCCGGCCTTCATCATCATGACGGTCGCCGCCCTCTTCCTCCTTGTCCTGGCCGGACGATGGCACAAAAAGGTCCGGACACCCCCCATCGACATCCTCCGGGTCCTCAGGGAAGCCCCCTGGCAGATCGTCCTCTTCAGCCTGTCCATGTATCTGGTGGTCTATGGCCTGAAAAACGCCGGGCTCACCGACTCCTTGGCCCACCTTCTGGAGCGGATCGGACAGATGGGGGTGGTGGCCTCCTCTTTGGGGATGGGATTTCTGGCCGCCGCCCTCTCCTCCGTCATGAACAACCTTCCCGCCGTCCTGGCCGGAACCCTCTCCATCCAGCAGGCCCAGGGGCTCTCCGAGCCGGTGCGCCAGGCGATGATCTACGCCAACATCATCGGCTGCGACCTGGGCCCCAAGCTCACCCCGATCGGAAGCCTGGCCACCCTGCTCTGGCTCCACGTCCTTGCGAAAAAAGGGGAAAAGATCGGCTGGGGGGAGTACATCCGGACCGGATTTCTTCTGACCCCTCCCATTCTGGCCGTGACCCTGCTGGCCCTGGCCCTCCTGATCCCCCTGATCATTCCATCGGGGCCCCCCGGTCCCTGAGGCTGACGAAGGCGTGGTCCCCTACCACCACGTGGTCGAGGACCCGGATCCCCAGGAGCCGGCCGCACTCCACCAGCCGTGCGGTGAGGGACCAGTCGTCCGGAGAGGGCTCCGGATCCCCCGAGGGATGGTTGTGGACAAAGATCACCGCGGCTGCCGACTCCCGGATCGCAGGAGAGAAGGCCTCCCGGGGGTGGACCGGAGTCATGGAGAGAGTTCCCTCCGAGATCCGCTCGCTCTTTCTGAGACGGTGCTTCTGGTCGAGAAGCAGCACCCAGAAGGACTCTTTGCGGTCTTCCCGGAGACGGGGCCCCAGGATGCGGTAGACGCTCTCCCCCGACCGGATGACGTCGTCCGGCACGAGGGAGCGGTCGGCAAGCCTCCGTCCCAGCTCGAGCGCCGCCAGGATCTGGGCGCCCTTGGCCAGCCCCACCCCCTTGACCTTCGAGAGATCGGCCACCAATTGTCTTGAGAGGCCGGGGATTCCCCCGAAGGTGGTCAGGAGCCGCTTGGCCAAGGCCAGGGCCGATTCGTTTCTGTTTCCGGTCCGGAGAAGAATGGCCAGAAGCTCGGAATCCGCAAGGTTTCGGGCGCCAGATGCCACAAGCCTCTCCCTGGGTCGTTCGTATTCGGGCCATTCCGAGACGCGGTTCGATCCGTCGGACATTGTCGTCATCCTTTCAGGTTTTCCCCCCGGTGCGTGGTGGTCGGTTCCGGCGCTCCACGATAGACGCTTTCCCCAAGAAAGGGAAGCGGCTTTCCATGCCAAACAAAGATCAGATAGGATCAGGATTTTTTGATCGATTTTCCGAGGGTGTCGAGCCAGGGGCGAAGGAAGAGGACGAGAAGGAGGGAGCCCAGGACATCGGAGCTCCAGTGCCAGCCCAGGGCCACGACCCCCGCCATGATCAGAAGGGCCCAGACAAGAACGGCCGGGCGGAAGCGGGGAAAGTAGCGGTCCACAAAGAGGAGGATCAGGAGGACCCGGAAGGTGTGGCCCGACGGAAAGGAGCTGATGACATGGAAGTGGGCCGGAAAGAAGATTTCCCATCCGGTCAGGGGGTCATGCTGGAACTCCTCCGGGGGGGCATAGCGGGGAAGGTTCATTTTCAGAAGATGTTCGAGGAGGGTTCCCAGGACAAGGACGACCAGAAAGGCCATGAGAACCGGACGCTCCCGCTCCCTCCGCCGCCACAGGAGCCCCCCGGCGACCAAGAGGACAGGAAGCTCGACCTCGACATTTCCCGACCGGCAGAGAACGGACCAGACATAAAAGAAAGGCGCGGGAAGCCCGGAAAGAAGAAGCGAGATCTCGCGGTCCGGAAGGACGGTGCGATGGTGCAGAAGGAGCAGGACCAACCCGAGAAAGAGGAGCAGATAAGGGAGCGAGGCGGGAAGGGCCCGTCGCCACAGGGGAGACGGGACGGCGGCAGTCGGGTTCATGCGAGCGTCAGCCACAGCGGTATGGGCCTGTGGCGCGGGTCGGCGAATCCGGCTTTTCCGAGAAGGATGACCAGATCGAAGGCCCGGAAGAAGACCCCGTTTCTGAACTTGACCGGCGGCCCCTCCCCCGGGTCGCAGTCCCTGGGATCGGTCAGCGTCCAGCAGATCCGGCACATGAGGGGCCGGTCCTCGTAGATTTCGCAGAGGCGGTCCGCTCCCAGGAAGGGGCAAAAGAGCCCCTTCCCTTCATAGGCCTCGCAGGTCGCGAGCATGTCGGACAGGGTGGAGAGGGGACGGGAGGGGTCTGACGACCCTTCCATGGACAGAAGGGTTTCGGTCCGGGCGAGAAGGCCCGTCCGCCACCGGTCTTTCCGCTCTCCTTCCGGCTCCCGGTCGACACGATCGCGCAGGATCTCCCCTTCCCCCCGGGTGACGGCCACCATCATGCGGCAGCAGGCGGCGCAC
>JAJZGM010000198.1 GCA_021828525.1 Nitrospirota bacterium
CGGGTCTTCCCGGATCCTTCTGGGACTTCTTGGTCTGTTCCTGCTTCCCGTTCTTCTGGTCCTCTCCGGTCCCGGTCTGTCCTGGGGAGTCGATATCGACAATCAGGACGGACTCCCCGACTTTTCAGGTCAGTCGGATGTCTCCACCTCGGAATCCGTCAATCCCCTCGGGGCCCCGGGTCAAATTCTCTTTCAGGCCGACATCGGATTCGTCCCGGCCAGCGGCCCGACGGTCACGGGAGCGATCGGAAACGAGGGACTCGGGACGGGGTTTCTCGTCGGGATCGAGGGAGGGTACACCATTTACAAGAACCTCGCCCTGACCGTCGGGATCTCGGTCCATGCCTTCGGAAACGATACCAATGTTCCCGTGATGATCGGGGCCCAGTACTTTTTTGCCAACGGGGGCGGATTCCCGATGACGGTGGCAAACACTCCGATCAATATCGTGCCCTACCTCGAGTTTGCCTTTGGTCCGGCCTTCAATTCCTCAACGGCCAGCAACGGGGAGGGGGTGGGAACCACGGGATTCGCCTTCCGGGTGGGACCCGGGATCATGATCCCCTTCGGAACCGTCAAGCATCAGGGGATCTTTTTTGAAATCGACTATGAAAACCAGTCGGGTCCCTTTTCGGGGGCGGGCATCTCTTCTTCTTCCATGACGCTCGTCCCTGTGAAAATCGGCTATATCACCCTCTTCTGAGTGGATCGATGATCAGGATATCGGGTCTAGACCATGTGGCCATTCCGGTTTCGGATGTCGAACGGTCGATCCTCTGGTACCGCAAGATGTTCGGCCTCGAGCGGCGCTTCGAGAAAGAGTGGGGGACCAATCCCGCCTTTCTTTGTGCCGGAGGGACCTGCATCGCTCTTCTGGCGAACGGAATCGGTCTTCCGGAGACCTCTCCCCCCACCGTGCGCCACTTCTGCTTCCGGACTGATGAAGAGGGCTTCGTCCGCGCCCTTGATGAACTGAGGAAATCGGGGACCCATTATAGCCTTGACGACCATGGAGTCTCCCGTTCTCTCTATTTTCAGGATCCGGATGGCCACTGGATCGAAGTGACCGTCTACCATTCCGGAATGGAGCCCTGAAGGGGCCGTCTTCCTTGACAATCATCGAGAGTGAAGCTTATCTTATGAGCATGAATCCACTTGTGACAACCGGTGTCAACATGATATGGACCGCCTACCAGACCCAGATGGAGGCGGTGGAGGATCGTCTTCGCCTCATCCTGAAGGATGTGCTTCCGCTTGCCAGCGAGATGACGTCCTACATCGTGAGCGGGGGAGGGAAGAGGCTTCGTCCCCTGCTGATGATCATCTCCTCGCGCCTTTGCCATTCCGAAGGCGATTCCTCCATCCTTCTGGCGGCGGTTGTGGAGATGATTCATACGGCGACCCTTCTCCATGACGATGTCGTCGACAGCGCCGAACTCCGCCGCGGAAAGCCGGCCGCCCACCAGCGATGGGGCAATCAGCCGGCGATCCTTGTCGGGGATTTCCTTTACGCCAATTCCCTCTGGCTGGCCATGGGCCTCCACAACGACGAGATCAACGACTCCCTGACCCTTGCCTGCAAGAAGATGTCCGAGGGGGAAATTCTAGAACTCTTCCTGGACAGAAATCTCAAGGCTTCCGAGGAGGACTATTTCAACGTCGCCGCCTGCAAGACGGCGACCCTGACCGCCAGCACCTGCCGGCTGGGCGGCATTCTTGGCGGCATCTCCGAAATGGAAAAGACCTCTCTGGAACAGTTCGGGTACTTTGTCGGCATGGCCTTTCAGGTGGCCGATGACGCCCTGGACTATATGGCGAGCGTGGATCGTCTTGGCAAGACGCTGGGCCGGGACCTGGCAGAAGGGAAGATGACCCTTCCCCTGATACACTGCCTGGCCCATGTCCCGTCGTCTTCCCGCCTCCGGCTCCAGTCGATGATCGGCTCCGGAGAGTCCCGAAACGATGACCTCGAGGAGGTTATTGACCTCATGAGGGAGACCGGATCGATCGAATATTCCCTTTCCCGGGCCAGGGAGTTTACGAGGCTGGCCCAGGAGAACCTCTCCGCCTTCCCGGA
Source organism: Nitrospirota bacterium (assembly GCA_021828525.1). Taxonomy (GTDB): domain Bacteria; phylum Nitrospirota; class Leptospirillia; order Leptospirillales; family Leptospirillaceae; genus UBA4572. The sequence continues at coordinate 2,078 of JAJZGM010000198.1, forward strand.
CTCTCCGGCCCGCCAGCACCTTTTCGCCTTGTCCGATTTCGTCATCTCCCGGGACATGTGAAGACCCGGTTCATTCCCTTTTCACACAACGGAGGCTCCCTTGGCTGATCTGATTCCCTTCAAAGGACTGGTGTACGCGGATTCCCTCAGGAATTCGATGGACCAGTTGACCACCCCCCCCTACGACATCATTTCGAAGGAGGCCCAGAAGGCCTTTTACGAACGGCATCCCGACAATGTCATCCGCCTTGAGCTCCCGATGGCCCCCGATCCGGAGACCCCGGAAGACAACCGGTATATCCGGGCCAAAAAGGAGCTTGACCGGATGATGCAATCCGGGGTCCTGAAGATCGATGACCAGCCGGCCCTTTATCCCTACTCCATGACCTTTCGGGATCCACTGACGGGGACCGAGCGCACCATCCGCGGATTTGTCGGGAGGATCCGCCTCGAGGAATGGGAAAAGAAGATCGTCTACCCCCACGAACGCACCCTGCAGGGGCCGAAGGAGGACCGGATGGCCCTCTTCAAGGCGACCGCCTGCTCCTTCAGCCAGATCTACCTCCTCTATCCGGACAGCCGCCGGGAGATCATCGGACTTCTTGAAAAGCATTCCCGGGAACGGTTCCGGGCGAAGGATGCGGACGGAGTCCTCCATACGCTGGGGGCGGTGATGGACAAGGGAGCCATCGATGCCGTCGTGGCGTCCTTCGCGAAGAAGGCCCTTTTCATCGCCGACGGGCATCATCGCTACGAGACCTATCTCGCCTACCGGAACTACCGGCGTTCCCTCGTCTCCTCACCCGACCCGAATGCCCCCTACGAGTTTGTGACCGTCTTCCTGGCCGCCCTCGAAGATGAAAACCTGTCCGTCCTTCCCACCCACCGTCTGGTCCGGACGCTCGCTCCGGAGGCTGTCTCCTCCTTCGTGTCGGCCCTTGCCTCCCGCGGGACTCTCACGCGCATCCCGGCTGCGGAATC
>JAJZGM010000013.1 GCA_021828525.1 Nitrospirota bacterium
GGGGGCCGGCTCAGGGAGAGTGTCAGGCGTCAGCCCTCCCGTCCTTTCCCGAAGAGAGGCCACCGTCTCGCGACCGGGGAATGGGGCCCCATAAGGGTCGATCCCCCGAAGGAGAAGCTGGTCCCGTTTCTGGCGGCGGACCCGTTCATGTTCGCTTTGTTCAAGAGGGCCGGAGGGATGTGACGGGATTTTCTGGTTCAATGGTCCGATCTTTCTTTAGGGGTTATAGTTCCGCGGCCTGTCCGAGATGACGGGAGAGATCCTCCGGGGAGAAAACCCCTTTTTCGGTGATGATCGCCGTGATATAGCGGGCCGGAGTGACATCGAAGGCCGGATTGAATACAGAAATTCCTTCCGGGGCCATACGCATCTCACCAGCGTGGGTGACCTCCCGGGAGGAGCGCTCTTCGATCGGGATCATACTTCCGGTGGGAGTGGCAGGGTCAATCGTGGAGAACGGGGCCGCCACATAAAACGGAATCCCGTGCTCCCGGGCCAGGACGGCGAGGCCGTATGTCCCGATCTTGTTCGCTGTGTCACCGTTGGCGGCAATGCGGTCGGCCCCCACGATAACGGCGTTCACCTTTCCCTGGGCCATGACCATGGCCGCCATCGAATCGGTGATCAGTGTCACGGGAATGTTGTCAGAAGCCAGTTCATAGGCGGTAAGCCGGGCTCCCTGAAGGTAGGGGCGTGTCTCGTCGGCAAAGACCTTGACAGACTTTCCGGCCTCGACCGCTCCCCGGATCACGCCCAGAGCCGTTCCGTATCCTCCGGTGGCCAGTGCCCCTGCATTGCAGTGGGTAAGAACCGTCGCTGAATCCGGGAGAAGGGCCTGTCCAAAGGCGCCGATTTTCCGGTTTCGTTGGACATCGTCCTCTTTGATGGCCTGGGCTTCAAGAAAAAGGGTCGCCGTCCGTTCCCCCGGTGCCAGAGAGGCCACTTCCGTCCAGAGGGGCTTCATCCGGGACAAGGCCCAGAAAAGGTTGACCGCAGTGGGGCGGGTGGCGGCGATGATCCGTTCGGTCTCCTCCATCTTTTTCCTGAATTCTTCGGGATCGGTCACCTTCTCGAGTTCCTGGGCTCCCAGTGCCATCCCGAAGGCCGCCGAAATCCCGATGGCGGGAGCTCCGCGGACAACCATCTCCCTTATGGCCTCCGCCATCTCCCTGTGGGTCCGACAGCTCACGATGACCTCTCGGGATGGCAGGAGCCGTTGATCTATGAGGTGGACTTCCGTAAATCCGTTGTCTTTTCTGACTGTCCAGATCGCTTCGACCATGTTGTCCATTCCAGAATGAAGGGAGAATGCCGGAGAGCGGCAGCTCCCGGGGTTTGTTACAACTTTTCCGACCCTGGCCTCTCTATTTGGGAACGATGGGCGCCGCAGAGGTGGTCGCCGGTGGGGTGATGCCGTTTTTCATGAGATAGGGCTCGGATTCCGCTGCCCAGGGAGAACTCGGAAACTCTTTGACCAGCTTTTTGTAGTTGACGATCGCCAGGGCCGGCTGATTCAATGTTTCATAAATCTTTCCGATATTGAAAAGGGCCGCATCAGCCAGGATCTTCTCCGGGAAATCGATGACCTTCTGGAACATCGCCAGGGCCTGGTCGTACTGGTGTGCGGACATGAGCGTGACTCCCATGCTTTCATAGTAAAAAGGCAGAAGCTTCATGTTGCCGGCATTCATGTCCAGACCCTGGTGAAGCCAGGCCAGGGCCTTGGCGGAGTTTCCGGGGGTCTGGATGTTTTCGATCGAGGCAAGAAAAAGAGGGGCAATCCTCGCCGATTTCGTATCCTTGAATTTTTCCATGACCTCTTCGAAGAGTTTCTTGGCCTGTCCAAGTTCGGGCCCATTGCTCTGCTGGCCCCGGGAATAAAGCTGTTCTGCCTTGGTTTCGATCGCCGCCGCAGCGGCTTCTGTTTTGACCTTGTCAGAATGGATATGGTAGACCACCCCGGTTCCGATCAGGAGCACGAGCAAGATCGCACCGGCGAATCCCCAGATATTTTTGGACGGCCCCGAGACCGAAAAAGAGGATATGGAACGGGAAGGGGAAGCAGACGGCGGAGGAGGTTCCGGAGTGCTGTCCTGAACGGGTTTTTTCCGAATTCGGTAAGCCATGGGGGTCCTTTCAGATGGATTAGTCAGCGTTTTCCAGAACAAAGAAAAGATTTTCGGGAAGCGGAGGTTGTCCTTCCCGAATCTGATCCAACAGTTTCACCGTCCGGCTGGTGTTCATATCAGAAAACCAGCAGCCTTCCGGATAGAGAGCGGCCATTGGACCGGACTCGCACTGTTTGAGACAGCCCATCTTGGTGACAAGAAGCGTCGAGAGGTCCGGTGACTGGTCACGGATGTTCTGGGCGAGAATTTTCAGGTCTTCGCTGCCTTTTCCCATGCACTTGTTACCGGTGCAAAAGAGAAGGTGATGGTCGACCGGTATCTTTTTTTTCATAAGGCCTCATGTCAGTCTCTGGAAAAATGTTTGCAAGGGCCTAACCGACAAAGCGGTCGTAATGCCAGCAAGGGATGCGCTCGCCTTCTGGACGGACTCCCTTTCCAAGGTGAGCCTCGAGAAGGGCAGGGAAGTGCTGGAGAAGGGATTGGACCATATAGGCAGAAGCTGTGATCAGCCCACAGTTTCCCCGGCCCTTGATCATCTCGGCCACCCTCCGAATCCTGTCGAGGGTCTGCAAAGAGCCCTTACCTGCCTCGACCTCTTCGAGGAGTCCGTGCAGAGACTCCGTTCCCAGACGACAGGGAGGGCACTGTCCACACGACCCCTTTTCATAAAAAAGGGCAAATTCCCGGGAGGTGGCTACCGGACAGTCTCCCGATCCCAGCACGATGATCCCTGCCGATCCGAGGCCCGTTCCCTTGGCACGGAGAGCATCATATTCCAGAGGGGTATCGATTTCCTTTGCCGTCAGAATGCCAAAGGAGGGGCCTCCCGTAAAAAAGCACTGAAAGTTTTCCCCTGGAAGGGGACCTCCGGCATAGTCTTCCAGCAGTCGGCGGAGAGGAAATCCTAACGGAAGCTCCACGAGAACGGGCCGGACCACGGACCCCGAAACGGAGAAAATCATGGTTCCCGGGCTCTTCTGGGTTCCCCTCTCCCGGAACCGGGAAGGACCGTCGGCCAGAATCCTGGCGACATGGGCGTAGGTCTCGACATTGTTGACGACCGTAGGCTTCCGGAAAAGTCCCATTTCGGTAGGATAAAAGGGGGGTTTGGGCCGGGGCCGGGGGGGCCTCCCCTCAAGGGCCTCGAGAAGAGCTGTTTCCTCGCCGGCAATGTAGGCCGCCGGTCCGATAAAAATCACGATATCAAGAGAAAATCCCGTCCCCAGGATGTTATTTCCGAGAAGTCCGGCTGAGAGAGCCTCCCGCCTGGCGTTCTGAAGAAGGCTGACACCTTCCGGAAAGCTTTCCTTTACGAAGAGATAGGCTTGGGAAGCTCCGACGGCATACGAAGCGAGGATCATTCCCTCCAGGATCTGGTGGGGGGAGCGGGAGATCAGAAAGTGATCCTTGTGACTTCCGGGTTCGCCTTCGCTTCCATTGGCGACAACATAGCGGACAGGAACGCGGTGGTTTGCGACCTTTTCCCATTTGAGGGCGGTCGGGAAACCTGAACCTCCCCGTCCCCGGAGACCAGAGCTCTTGACCTCCTCGATCACATCGGAGGGGGAAAGTCCGGAGAGGGCGCGTCTCAGACCACGGTACCCACCAGCCTTTTCATAGGATGAAAGGGAGGGATCCCTGATCAGGTCTGATCTTGTCAAAACCGGATCGGGCCCCTCCATGAAAAACATATCCATCGTCAAACCCTTACCTATTGGGGTCGGAGTCGGACCCGATATTTCGGGAGGCTAAGGAATAAAATCCCCTTTAAAATCCGATGGATGAAACCCATCAAAACTAAATGATTTTACTGCAGATGCATATTTTTTTCAACCGTTTCCTGCGCGGATTCTTGCTGTGAAACGGCCCCGGAAAGGGTCGCCAGCATTGAACGGGCGATGTGGGTTGCCTCGTGGACCGTGTTCCCGAGAACGGTAAAATGGCCCATTTTCCGCCCTGGTCGGGGATTTGTTTTCCCGTAAAGATAAAGTTTTGCCGAAGGGTGGGACAGGATAGTCTGAAGTGGGGGAGGAGAATTTTCCAGCCAGAGATCACCCAGAAGATTCCCCATCGCACAGGGGGAGAGGAGAAGGGTTGAGGCCAGCGGAAGACCGGTAAGGGCGCGGACATGCTGATCGAACTGGCTCGCCACACAACCGTCAATGGTATAGTGACCGCTGTTGTGGGGCCGCGGAGCCAGTTCATTAACATAAAGGCGGCCTTGATCGGCCAGAAAAAATTCGACTGAAAGAACCCCTGTATACTCGAGCCTTTTGGCAATGTTTTCGGCGACGGCCCTGATCTTTTCTGCGAGGTCCGCCGAAATCCCTGCGGGGACAGCCGAGATATGGAGAATCCCCGATTCATGGATGTTTTCAGCCACAGGATAGATGGCGGTCTGACCATCCTGTCCGCGGGCCAGGACGACAGAGAATTCAGCCTTGAGGTCGAGTTTTTTTTCAAGGACGAAGGGACCGCTCCTGTCTCCGATCAAACGGGATATCTCCTCCGGGGAGGAGACCACCCATTGCCCCTTTCCATCGTAGCCTTCCCGGCTCGCCTTGAGAATCCCGGGCAGCATGGGAACCAATGAATCCGGCGAGGGAATCTTCCCATCTTTGATCACAAGAAATGGGGCTGTCTCGAATCCCTGCTCCCTGAGAAATGTTTTTTCCAGAATCCGGTCCTGACATGTTTCGACTGATCGGGAGGAAGGACGAACTGTAAGAGATTTTTCGAGAAAGGCGAGGGAGGTGGCGGGAACATTTTCAAATTCGGTTGTCACCGCATGACAGGTTGTTGTGAGTTCGGAGAGAATCTCCGGATCCTTATAGGACCCCACAAATTTACGATCGGCCACCCCGAAGGCGGGTGAATGGGGATCCGGATCGACGACGGTCGTCAGGTAACCCATTCTCCGGGCCGCCAGTGCAAACATCAGCCCAAGCTGTCCTCCCCCGAGGACACCTAGCATGCTTCCAGGCAGCAACACAGCGAAAGACCCTCAGGCCGGCGGAAGGGTCATTCCGTGGACTTTTTCCACAAGACCTTCCCGATATTTCTGGATTCTCTCAAGAAGTCTGGCGTCGGAAACGGCCAGAAGGGAAACGGAAAAAAGACCGGCGTTTGCCGCCCCGGCCTTGCCGATCGCAAAGGTGGCCACAGGGATTCCCTTCGGCATCTGGACGATGGAGTAAAGGGAATCAATTCCGCCGAGGTGGAGGGAGGGAACCGGGACCCCAAGGACGGGAAGGGGGGTCAGGGAGGCCACCATACCGGGAAGATGGGCCGCTCCGCCGGCTCCGGCGATGATGACTCTTATTCCTCGGCTCTCGGCCGTCTGGGCATATTCCACCATCTCGAGAGGAGTCCTGTGGGCCGAAACAACCCGACATTCATGGGGAACGGAAAACTCTTCAAGAATTTCAGAAGCATGCCTCATCGTTTCCCAATCACTCTGGCTTCCCATGATGATTCCGACGACGGGAGGGGTCATGAGGCCTCCCGAATCAGGGATTCCCCGGCAAGGATGAAAAGGTCCGGATTCCGGAGGCCACCAATGAAAACCCTGTCCCCTTCGGAGTTTGTCATGATCAGGGTCGGACGGACAGTCACCCCTTCCGACCGGGCCTTCTCCTGATCCTCTGAGAGTGCTGCCATCGCAGCTCCGGAGCGAAGGAACTCTTCGAGTCTCCCTCTGTCGAGGCCGAGCGCGATGGCTGTTTCGAGGAGAACATCCGGATTTCCGATATTGCGGCCTTCGAGAAAGGCAAGCTCCCTGAGACGTGACAGGAAGGTTCCCCCTTTTACGGGATCCGCAAGAAGTGCCGCTTCCGCAAAGAGGCAGCATTCCTCGCTCGATTGCGGGGCCTGACCGGTCTCCCAGACCTTGGGACTCATGGTGACTCCGGTAGCCCGGGACACCTTCCCTATTCTGGGGGCAAATTCCTGTTGTTTGGTCATTCCATGGTGTTTAAGAAACTCATCAATATTCCGGTAAAGGGGAAGAAGACGATAGCGGAATGAGAGGCGTTCCCCGAAATGCCGACGAAATATTCCAATGGGGCCTTCGGCCGCATAGCTCCAGGAACAGAACGGATCAGTGTACCAATCAGCAAAGAGGAGAGGTTCCATCTTATTTTTTCCCTCCCTGATTCTGTATGGAAGGTTGTTCCCCCTGGCCTTCAAGATGCTTGACCTTTTTCAGCAGCTCTTCAGCCTTGAGAATATAATTTTTAGCGTCTTCATTGGAAGGGTCTATGGACAGGGCCATCTCCCACAACCGGATGGCCTTGGGAAGATGCTGGTGCCGGTAGGCCACCAATCCGCGAGATACCAGTGTATCCCGAATGGCCAGTGTCCGCTTTTTCAGGGATATCGCGCTTTTGTTTGCCGGATCGGCGTTAAGGGCCTGGTTGGCAAGATTGAGGGAGGCACGGTATCGATGTTGCCAGTACCTCCTGAATCCCCAGTGGCTATAGGCCACCGATATTGTCGGAAGAAAAGAGGTCCGCTTGAAAGGCTGCAAAAGCTTCATCGTCCGGACCGCAAGCTTTTCCTGATCCGTATGGATCTCATGGTGAAGAACCCACGACAGGGTCCCGGGAGGAATTTCGAGAAGAAGACTTGTATACCTCTCCGGACTCTTCTCCTTAAGGGCAAGGAGGAGGTTCAGCGCTTCGGCTCTATGACCATCCGAAAAATTTGCCCGGATTGTATCGCTTTGGCGATCGAGACTCCATTGCCGGATCAGATTGAGGAGGGCTTCCCGGTCCTGCTTGTTCCGGATGGTTCTGGCAAGAAGCTGGGCCTTCTTTTCCTGCCCGAGGAGAAGGGCTCTGACGGCTTTGGAGGCCTGAGTGTCGATCAGGATTTTCCGGGGAGGAGGAGGCGGCGGCGGGGGATTTTCGGGAAGCGGGGCGGAGACGCACCCTGACGAGATAAGAAAAAAAAGGAAGGAAAAGGTGAAAACAGGCCCGATCTTTTGTCGGACAAAGAAAAATATCATTTGTGAATGGATATATTTCAACAAGGAGTTTTTCTTTCTCTTAACTTACAGGACATGAACAAGGACCGGCTCCTCAAGGCCTTTCGGCGTTACCTGACGGGAGGATTGGCGGAATCTTTCATAGTTTCCGGAAAGTCGTTGCCAGAGAGAGTCAGAAACAAGAATCTCTCCTGGCCCGGCCTCCTCCTGAATCCTGTAGGCAATATTGACCGCTCCTCCCACCACAGTATACTCCATGCGTGTCTTTGATCCTATGTGTCCGACCACCCCTTCACCGATGTGAAGTCCCAGGCCAAACTGGACGAAAGGAAGTCCCCCCTTCTTCCTGCTTTCCGAGAGGTCCTGGATCCTGTTCCGGATTGAAAGGGCGCAGGCCAGGGCATTATCTGGGTGAGAGTCGGAAAACTGGGGGATCCCGAAGACAATCATGATGCCGTCACCCATGATATTGTTGACAGAGCCATGGTGCAGAAAAATTTCATCAATGAAGGAATTGAAATAATCGTTCAGGATCTGCACGACCTCTTCCGAAGGTAGCTGGCTGGAGAGTCTGGTAAAATTCCGGATATCGGCGAAAATGAGAACCACCTCCTGCCGTATTCCGCCCAGGTGGATCAATTCGGGGTGGCTAATGAGGTGCTCCGCGACATCACGAGAAACATACCGGATCAAGGCCTTTTCCAGACGCTCCTTGTGCTCCATGTCACGGGCCATCCGGTTGAATGCGACGACAAGATCCCCCGTTTCATCCTTTAGGGCCGGAAGCGGAACCCGGACAAAATCTCCCTCCAGAATCCTTTCCGTGGCATTTCTGAGAGACCGGATCGGCCTGGAAATATAAGCCGACAGGAAGAGAGATCCAAGGAAGGCCACCATGAGGCTACCTCCGCCCAGAATAAGAAATGACCTGGCAATTCTGGCCCTCACCGCTTCGTAAGGAGCGTCTGACAGGAAGAGGGAGACCTTGCCGACCCCCACTCCCTGGAAAAGGATTGGAGTCGACAGACGATAGAGATGACGTTTCTTGAAATGCCGGAACACAAGGCCTTTTTGAGCTTCGGCTCCGGGCAAGGGGGAAGGGGAGGAGGCCAGATTCCTGATTCCGCTCCCTTCGATGCTTTTATTTTCGATGCGGCCCTGAAGGACTCCCTGACGGTCGAAAACATAGACGCCAAGGACTCCTGGTGAGTGTTCGAAGACCCCCAGGTTGTCCTCAAGGGACATCCGGTCATTTTTGAGAAGCGGGAGGGAGAGAGAGCGTGTCAGTTCAAGGAGGAGGAGCCTGTTGTCCTTTTCGATCTGGATTCTTGTCTGCCGCAGGATCTGGTGTTCCAGAAGCATGTATCCGAATCCTAAGGACAAGGAAAGGACCAGGATCGAAAGAAAAAGAATTTTGTTGAAAAGGGAAATTCTCAAAAGGGCTCCGTCCGGCATCCCTCAGAATTGCCGTCTCGCGCAATTATGGAATCCGGAAAATCTGCCGAAAAGTTAAATAAAATAATCAGTTCATTCTATGGAATGCAGAGAGGAATTGTCAAAATGAGGATAGGACCGGTTCTTCTATCAGGATTCATCCTTCTGACAGTTCTTTGGATCCACGATCCCGGAGCTCATCGGCTCTTTCCACGATACACCGACAATGATTCTGGAAGGGCCCTTTCAAGACAAATTAGCGTGGAGGATCTCAAACGGTCTGAAAAGTATCTTCGCAAGGATCTAGGCCTCGATGAGAACTCAGGGAATTCCTCCCTTCCCCTTTGGGAGCGCTCCTTAAGGGCCCACCCCGTTCTTGTCTTTATTAGCGCAATTCTCTTCCTTGGGGGAATCCTCGGTTTCATCGTCATTTACAGACGACAAAGTAGACATCTTAAAGAAGGACTCGAAGAAGTCCGGAAGCGAGAGGCGGGATTGGGCGGAGGAATTTCGGGATTGCCGAAATCCCCTTCCGCCATCCGGGAGGTTCTGGAGAAGGAAAAGATCGAGCTCGGGATGATCCCTCAGAGCACACCGGAAAAGGCTCTGAGAAGGGTTGACAGTGTTCTGGATTCACTGAGAAATTCTCTGGGTGCCGGGATGCGGAAAAGCCGCATCTCGGTATTCCGTTATGAAGAAAACGATGGACAGTTCCGGATCTGCGGGTTCAGCAAGGGGCCGGAATTTCTTGAATTGAATATGCCCGCCTTTTCCCTGGATGAGGTCATGGGGCTTCCGCTTCTGATCCTTTCTCCTTTCAGAAAAGCGAACAACGGGTTAAAGGAGGAAAAATCCTGGATCTTTCCGTTTGTTGTCGATTCAGGGGGTTTTTGTCTGATTATTCTTGAGATGGGCTCAGGAGAGCCGCCAATCACCTGGTCAGAAACAATCCTGGAATCGTTGCCCATGATCAAAATCCTGATAGCCCGCCAGGAAAATCTTCGGGACGATGTGTCGCTCACCACCCGGGATTCATCGGGATCTTTGGATTACCGGGCCACAATGAACCGGCTTCTCGAAGAATGGGGAAGGACGCAGAGGCTTGGAATTCCCTTTTCTGTCATTGCTCTTCGTATCGACAATCTGAAGGACATCGAAAAATATTATGGAACTGGTCCGCTGGAAATGGCCTGGACTAAGTTGACTGGAACCCTAGGCGCAATCCTTAGGTCCACAGACTGGATCATGAGGCCCAAGGAAGACCTCCTCATGATTCAGGTTTTGGAAGCGGGCCATGGCGAAGGACTGGCCGTCATGGGGCGCATCGTGAAGACCCTTTCACGTTATGGGCATTCCGAAAAACTGGAAAAAGGATTCCATTACAGGGGGATTCTGATGTCTTATCCTCCAGAAACCTCTCTGTCCATACACGACTTCCTGGACCAGATTTTGCGAAGGCTTGAGGAACGGAACGACCTCGAAGGAACCTTTTTCTATACCTGAAATTCCCGTCTAGTCGGTATCGAACCAATGCTGGAGAACGGTCCGGAACCGCTCTGCATCCGGAGTCCGGATCTCCTTGAAGATGGACCGGGCAAAGCCGACATCCCTCCGGGCCAATCCCATTCGCCCAAGCCCCATTTCCACTCCTGAGGCTTCCATCATTTTTTGGGCGGCCTCCAGGTATTTTCCCAATTCGGCCTCCACAAGTGAGGTTCCCTCCAGGTCAAATGCGATTCCGGCGTGATTGCGGAGCTTCTTGTCCAGGGAGAGGGCCTTGTCAAAATGGACTAAAGCCTTTTTGTAATCTCCGGAAAGATAGTAGTTTCTGGCAAGGCTCGCATGATCGGTGGCCAGGGAAAAGAAATCCTTTCTCCGGGAGTCAAGGAGAAGGGCTTGCCGAAAGAGGGGGATGGCTCCCTGATAGTCCTTCCTGTCGGAGGCCTTGACACCCTCCACCTGAAAAAGGCGGGCTTCAAGTTGATCCCTCTTTTTGGACCCACGAGGCATGGCATCCGTGATCCTGTGGGCCTCCGCAATCCAGGGTCCTGATTTTCCGGCAGGAGCTGTTTGAGCTGCCAACAGGAGAGTTTCTGCCTTCTTTCCAGGAAAATCGCTCACCCCTTCAAGCAGCAAGGCCCTGTCAATCCACTGCCTGGCAGTATCCACCCTGCCAAGATAGAATGACAGCCTTGCCATCCGGTTCATGTCGTCGATCGTTCCGGGGAAATCGCCCGAAAGGCGATGCATGTCAAGGGCCTTCCGGACTGAGGCGAGAGCCTGTCCGGGATGATTCTGCATCAGAAGCTCCTGGGCCTCCGAAAGACTCTCCCGGGCCTTTACCTGGTTGGGGTGGGTCACCGGGGGGCCAGCGCATCCGGCCAAGAATGCCAGGAGGAGGAAGATCCCCGGAAGGAAGCGGGCTTGGCCGGAGTTCATCGGTCACCCCCTTTGGAGATTGAGGGGACAGGAATCGACCCTCTGTCGACGGGCCCTATCGCCGGAATGGGAGGGGCCGGCGGCGGAATGAGATTCCGGACAGGCCAGCTTTGCTTGATGCCGTTCAAGATTGTCTGCGTCGTATCAAGCGTCTCCCCGGTCGTTGTCAGGATGGTTGTCGTTTTTCCGGTTATCTCAGGAAGGGCAGGGGTGGCTTTCTTGATATCGTCAACCACTGACTGCAGCTGTTTCACGAGTCTCGGGAGATCGCCTGTCACGGTTTTGATGTTTTCGGAGGTCTTGCGGACATTGACGGCTGTCCCCTGAAGCTCATCATATATCTCCTGCTTTTTGAGAATGGCCCCCACCGTTCCCTTTCCTCGATCGATGGAGCTTGAAAGATCGGCGATGTTCCGGACAATCCTCTGGAGGTCGATGATCGTCGGATTCAGTTTGGCCATGATCTGTTCAATGGTCAGTGGTGTTTCGGCCCTGAGCCGGGCATTGTCCTTGACCTCTGGAAGCCACGGCGTTCCAATGCTGATCCTGAGCGAGACATCGCCCGAGATGATTCCTGATTTCTTGATCGTGACAAAGGAATCCTTGCGGATCATGGTTTCATACTTTCTGAGGACATTCATGGAGACCTTGATCTGGTTAAGCTTTGTAAAATCGATTCCGTCCACCTCTCCGACATCGAGACCCGCCAGCTTGACAGGAGTCCCTGGCACGATTCCATAAGACTGGTCCAGAATGGTGTAGAGATGAAAGCGCTTGTCGAAGACATGCTGGTGGACAGCAATCTCATAGAGGCCAAAGATAAAGCCGACAACGGGAATCAGGAGAAAGATTCCCGCCAGCTGTTCGATCCTTTTTTCACTTGACCGGTGAATATAGTGAAGTTTCATGAGACCTCGTAGAGGCCATCGGACATCAAGCGATACCGATGGCTGAAAAAGGATTTTCCGTTCATGGTTTTTCGTGTGAAGACAAGAAGCGTTGTTTCTTTTTCCGAATCAATCTGGGTGAGTCTCTTCCAGAAGACCTCGGTGCCCTGGTCATCAAGCCCCTCGAAGGGGTCATCGAGGATCAAAAGATCCGGATTGTTTATCAGGGAACGGACAAAGCCAACCTTTTTGATCTGATCAAGATTGAGGGATGGGGGATAAAGATCGAGGAGATCATCGAGGCGGAACTCCTTGAGAAAGGGTTCAAGAAGAACCGTCACCCTTTCCAGCGGTACAAAATGTCCGTACCGAAGGGGAAGGGCGATGTTCTGGAATACTGTCAGGTGCTGGAGGAGAATGCCTCTGTCCGGGAGAATCCCGATTTTTTTCCGGACATAGGAGAGAAGGGGGGCAGAAGGATTGCCCATGTCCCGTCCAAAGGCGTAGTATTCCCCTTTCCAATGGGAGAGGAGGCCAAGTATGGTCTTGACTATGGCAGACTTTCCCACGCCGCAGGAACCCGTAATGAAAACATGGCTTCCCCGTGTGATCCGCAAATTCAGACCAGAAATAAGGGTATGATCAGCTTCATACCCGATCACGGCATCCTGAAAATCCAGCAAAGTATCCACCAACTTCCTACATCTCCCCCAAAATCTTGCGAAGGATCCTGAAAGGCACAGCCTCCTTGCCGAGCGGAGTGAAGTACCAGGGACAAGAGAAGACCTCTTTCATGCAAGCGACGAAAAAATAAGGTAGAGACTGAGCATCACCGTACAGAGGGACAAGGAGCTGACAAGGGAGAGTGTTGTCTCCCGGGGAACATCCGCGGGGGAGTTTTTCACTCGCAGCCCATGATAGACGCTGACGGATGAAATGATCAGTCCATACCCGAGACCCTCAAGGAACGGAAGTACGAGATCGGACAGCTTTATGCTTGTTTCGATCATTCTCACAAGGGTGGCTATGGGCATGGAAAGACCCATCAGAGCCATGGCAAATCCTCCCCCCATGGCAATCAGGCCAAAATAAAAGGTGAGGGTAATGTTTGAGATGACGATTCCCACAAGCCGGGGAGTCACGAGAAAGTTGGAGAGATTGACTCCCAGCATTTCGATCGTGTCCAGCTCTCCGGCGACCCTCATGTTTCCGATCTCGACCGCAAGCCCCGAAGTCGAGCGAGCGGTTACGATGAGGGCTGTGGCAAAGGGGCCGACAATCCCGAAGATTACGTGAAGGACAATGGCCCCCATCAAATTCTGAATGCCGAGTTTGGGAAGCTCGATTCCGGTCTCCGCAACGATGCCTGCCCCCACGAGAAGGGCCACAATGGAAATGATGGGCAGGGCAGCCAGCCCTGCCGCCACAATGGGCTGGAGAAAGCTGTTCAAAATAAGCCTGCGTGTCAGCACAAGGCGTATGAGATCATAAAAACTTGTGAGG
>JAJZGM010000014.1 GCA_021828525.1 Nitrospirota bacterium
GCTGCTTCTCAGGGGAAGGTTTTCAGTCCTATTCTGATCAGGAGCTCCATTTTCACGTTCAGGGTTTGCAGGCCTCAATACCCTGGAGCGAACTATGAGATGAACAATGACATCTCTCGTCCTTTTGTGATTAAATTGATAAAGGGTGAAGGGGATTCCTTCTTGATCAGAAAGACGCAGTTTTCTGAGTGAAATGATTTTGAACGGGGAGGTTATGAGCCAGGAATCACTTGAAGCCCATGAACTGATGGAGTCGCTCAGCGAATCCATCGAAAAGCGTGAAGAAAAAAGGGACCAATGGAATATCAGGGTCGCGCTCACGACCTCAATCTTGGCAGTGTTCGCCGCTTTGTCGAACCTTGAGTCCGAACAGAAGACCTCGGAAGCGATCATGCTGAAAAATTCGGCCATTTTCTTTCAGGCGAAGGCTTCCGACCAATGGTCCTTCTATCAGGCCAAAAAGATAAAACTTCATATGTCCGAGAACCAGGTTCACCTTGTGGAGCTTCTCCATTTCCCCAAGAGCGAAAAGGCTCGTCTGGAAAAGCTGGTGGACAAATATAAGGGACAGGTCGGAAAAATAAAAACCCAGGCGATCGGCTTCGAGAAAGAAAGAGACCGGATGAATGCTCTTTCAGACAGATCTCTGGCCCACCATCATGCTTTTGCCCTGAGTGTGGTCTGTTTTCAGATCAGCATCGTCCTCTCCTCGATGGCCGTCATGCTCAGAAGAAACTCCCTCTGGTTTGTCAGCCTGGGTTTGGGAGGAGTGGGGGCGTTGGCTTTTGTCAACGGATTCCTTATGTTCTTCCATTTATGACAGGAGTCCGAGGGATGAATTTATTCCGATACGGGTTTTTGATGATGATCGCTGGTCTTTCACTCCTGGCCACAGGATGTCACTCCTCTAACGGGACGTCGGGCTCCCAGGGGTCTCACGGGATGACGGGATCCTCTCCGGCCCACGTGCCGGCGGCTCCCTCCATCCTTCCGGGTCAGCTAGGTGGGGCGAACTCCTTTGTCCCTTATGCAGACAAGCCACCCCTGGGAACCCCAGTCGAAACCCATTGAAGAAAGGCCCGTATGTTCTTCTTGGATTGTTTTTCCGGGAGGGGTTGATTTATTAAAGGAGATCTGTAGAATATGGAAGATAACCTCGTTTTGCCCCCCTCCCAAGAGCGATTGACCGAAGAGATATCCCTTCTCCTTGTTTCAATGGGACTGACACTCTACGATCTTGTGCTACCCAAGAAAAGCAGTGGTGTTCTTCGGGTTTTTATCGAAAGTCCCGAGGGGGTGACGCTTGACCAGCTTGAAAGTGCCAGTCGCCGGATCAGTGTCCTGCTTGACGTCATGGATCCCTTTCCGGGACGGTTTCATCTCGAGGTGAGTTCTCCGGGTCTTGACCGGATATTGAAAATTCCGGGGGACCTTGAAAGAAATGCGGGGAAGTGGATTTGCGTAAAACTCGTTGAAGCCATGTCTGGTCAAAAGGTTGTCAGAGGGCGAATCGGAACGGTGACGGGGGAAGGATTTGATCTGGTGATGGAGGCCGGGAAGAAGTCCTCGACCATCCAGATCAGATTTTCGAATGTCAGGAGTGTCCAAGCCGAATTCTGGAAGCCTGTTCCCCTAACTTCGGCCCAAGGGGCAAAACGGTCGTGAGGGAAGGACGGGCATCATGTGGTACAGTGTAGAAATAAAGCCGGCAGGTAGGTTTTTCCGCTTGGCAGGTCTTGATGCCGGACGGAAGGACAAGGACCGATGGGGAGAGGTTAATGGTTAATCAGGAATTGTTGAGTGTTCTTGACCAGCTACACCGGGAGAAGGGCATCCCCCAGGAAACACTTCTGGAAGCCCTGCAGTCAGCCATCCTGACCGCCGCAAGGAGGCGTTATGGAGGCGGAGATAATTTCCAGGTCGAAATTGATCCGAGAACAGGAGAGATCCAGGTCCTTCACATCCGCCGGATCGTAGAGAATGTCTCTTCTCCCATGGAAGAGGTTTCACTTGCCGAGGCGATGGAGTCCGATCCAGGAGCAGAAGTCGGGGACGAGATAGGCGCTTTTCTCGAAATTGACGACTTCGGCCGCATTGCGGCCCAGGCAGCAAAGCAGGTCATTTTCCAGAAAGTGCGTGAGGCCGAATGGTCGGTGGTGGCCAGGGAATTCGGCGGAAAAAAGGGAAATGTGGTCGCCGGAGTCTACATCGGCCAGGAAAAAAGAAACTTCATCATCGACCTCGGAAAGACGGAAGCGATCCTGCCCTTCAAGGAGCAGATCCCCAGAGAGTCCTTCCATCGGGGAGACCGGGTCAAGGCTCTTCTTCTCGACATCAGGACGACAACGCGCGGCCCCCAGTTGATCCTTTCCCGGACCCATCCCGATTTCCTGGCCCGTCTTTTTGAAAAGGAAGTTCCCGAGATCAGCGAAGGGATCATTGAAATCAAGGCCGTAGTCCGGGATCCGGGGGAAAGGGCCAAGGTTGCCGTCCTGTCCCGGGATCCCAATGTTGATCCTGTCGGTTCATGTGTCGGGGTCAAGGGTTCCCGTGTCCAGGCGATTGTTCGGGAAATTCATGGGGAGAAGATCGACATTATCGACTGGAGCCCTGATCCGGGGACATTTATCGCCCGGGCGCTTTCGCCTGCCAAGGTCCTCCGGGTTGCGACAAGGGATGGGGAATTCGAAAAGGTGGCCACTGTTGTCGTCGCCAACCAGCAGCTTTCCCTGGCCATAGGACGGAGAGGCCAGAATGTTCGCCTTGCAGCCAAGCTGACCGGCTGGAAAATCGATATCTTCAGCGAGCAGCAGTATGAGGCCGACCGGATCGCCCGGACAGCCGAGGTTGGACATGAGGGCGAGACAGGCATTGCACCGGAAGGCCCCTCGATCATTCTTCTCGAAGACCTTCCAGGAATGGGTGGGAACATGGCCGATGCCCTGAAGGCTGCAGGCTTTGATACTGTCGAAAAGGTGGCCAATGCTGTTGCCGAGGACATCGCAAAACTCCCGAAATTCGGGCCAAAAACAGCGGCCAAGCTGATCGAAACCGCAAGAGATTTCATGGGTTATCCGAAGACATCCGGGAGCGCTCCGGAGTCGGATTCGGGATCGTTATAACGAAGAGGGGGACGATTCTTTGAAGGTTTATGAATTGGCTCGCGAACTGAAAATGGAAAGCAAATCCCTGCTTGCCAAACTTAAACTGTGGGGAATTCATGCTCCCTCCCACATGGCGACACTGGATGAAAGAACCGTCACCATCGTCCGACAGAAGATAAAAAAGGGTGACGAAGCTCCGGAAGCCCCCAAAAAGCCGATTCTCATCAAGAAAAAGGCCGCCCCACTGGTGACCGAGGGCCAGCCTGTCCAGGCCGAGACCTCTCTTTCTGAGGAACAGCTCTTAACGTCCGAGCCCGGGGCGGCCGTTCCAGTCCAGGAGCCTATGGTTTCAGACTCCTCTTCCCCTGTGGTCGAAAGTCCTCATCCTCCTTTGCCTCCTGTCAGAAATATTCTTCCGCGTATTCCCGTCGAAGGGTGGACCCAGGAGACCATGCCGTCCCGACAGGCGGAGAAGCCTTCTTCCACCTCCCCCTCAGTCTCCCCCGCCAAGGAGACCGCTGAAAAGGGAGGTCTCAGGGAAAAGGGAGCGGCGGGGGACAAGCGAGGAAAGCCCGCCAAGACTGTCAAGGAAAAAAACCAGAAGCTTGACCGGCTCCATATGTTGAGAGAAGAGGATTTTGTCGACCTCGAGGAGACCTCGGAGAAGGAGCCGGCTCCCGGCAAAACACCGGCCACTGCGCAGACGGTCCACCGCGTTGTGGCTCCGGGTGCTCCCCCGGAAGCACCTGCTGTTCCCCGGGCTCCCTTCCCCAGGCCTGCCTTCAAAAAACCGCCGGCATTCAAGAAAAAGATGAAAAGTGCAGGCGATTCCAGAAACCTTTCACCCGCGATTGACGGGACAAAGGCCCGGAAGAAATCGATTCGAATCGAAGCCGGAACGAGCGTCAAGGAATTTGCAGACCGTTTGGGGGTCAAGGTTCAGGATGTGATCATGCGCCTCATGTCCATGGGAGTCATGGCCACAATTACAGAACCTGTCGATCCGGAGGCGGCGATGCTCGTTGCCGAACAGTTGGGGATCGCAGTGGAGATCCAGCAGGAGGAACCGGAAGAAGCCATCCTCGGGGAGACAGAAGATTCTGAGGGGGATCTCATGCCCCGGCCTCCCGTAGTTACGATCATGGGCCACACCGACCATGGAAAGACATCCCTTCTCGATGCCATCCGGAAGAGCAAGGTCGCAGAGGGGGAGGCGGGAGGCATTACCCAGCATATCGGGGCCTATACGGTCTCGATCAACGGACGGGATATCACCTTTCTTGACACTCCAGGCCATGAGGCCTTTACGGCGATGCGGGCCCGGGGTGCCAAGGCCACGGATGTTGTGATTCTGGTCGTTGCCGCTGATGATGGGGTCATGCCCCAGACAATCGAGGCGATCAATCACGCCAGGGCCGCCGATGTCCCGATCGTTGTGGCCATCAACAAGATTGACAAACCGGAGGCCAATCCAGACCGGGTCAAGCAGGCCCTTTCCGAATATGGACTCACCCCCGAAGAGTGGGGGGGGACCACGATTTTCTGTCCCGTGTCAGCGAAGAAGAGGATTGGTCTGGACCTTTTGCTGGAGATGATCCTTCTCCAGGCGGATGTTCTGGATCTCAAGGCCAATCCCAACCGGCGCGCCCGCGGCCTCGTGATCGAATCTCGTCTGGACAAGGGACGGGGGATTGTGGCCTCGGTTCTCGTCCAGAAAGGGACATTGAAGGTCGGAAACTTTCTTGTGCTGGGAGCCCAGGTCGGGCGGGTCCGGAGCCTTACGGATCCTTTCGGCCATCGTGTTACGGATGTGACGCCTTCCCATTCGGCCGAAGTCGTAGGTCTCGACGGGATGCCCCAACCCGGAGATGTCTTCATTGCGGTCGAGGACGAAAAGCTTGGTCGCCAGGTGGCCATGGCACGCCAGGCCCGGCAACGGGCAGTCCAGCTTCTCCAGAACAAAAAGGTGACCCTTGAGGATCTTTATACCCAGATCGAGGAAGGGATCATCAAGGATCTGAACCTGATCCTGAAGGTCGATGTCCAGGGATCGATCGAGCCCATACGTCAGGCCATCGGCAAGCTCGAGAACAAGAAGGTCCGGGTCCGGTTCATCCACGAGGGAGTCGGTGGAATCCGCGAAACCGACGTCCTGTTGGCCCAGGCCTCCAATGCAATCATTTTCGGGTTCAATGTGCGTCCGGAACCCAAAGCCCTGGCGCTGGCAGAACGCGAAAAGGTGGAAATGAAATTCTACTCGGTCATTTATGATGCCGTGGAGGATATCCGTAAGGCGATGGAAGGAATGCTGTCGCCCACGATTCGCGAAAGGTTCGTCGGCCGAGCCGAGGTTCGGCAGGTTTACAATATCACCCGTGTTGGTACTGTTGCCGGATGTTATGTCTCGGAAGGAGTCATGCAGCGGACGGGAACTGTGATCAAACTCATCCGGGATGGGTCAGTCGTCTTCGAGGGAAAGATGGAAGCCCTGAAGCGCTTCAAGGATGATGTCCGCGAAGTGGCTGCAGGCTACGAATGCGGGATTTCCATTGAAAACTATAGGGATATCAAGGTCGGAGACCTGATCGAGTGCTTCGTCCAGGAAAAGATCGCAGGAAAGCTTGAGCCGGTCTCTTCATGAGGGGGACTCTTCCAAACGTTCCCGGATTGATCATCTGATTCTGGTCCTTCATTTTCCTGCCACCCATTCCCTGAAGGAAAAGAGACAGGTCTTGTCGGGCTTGCTTGCAAAAATCCGGGACCGCTTTCCTGTTTCCGTAGCGGAAACGGGATACCAGGATCTCTGGCAACGGGCATTGGTGGAGGTCGTCATGATATCCTCCGATCCGGGCCTTTCTGATCGCATCTTTGAAAAGATCAGAGGGCTGGTCATATCCTTTCCCGAAATTGTTCTTCTCGATTCGCATCGTGAGTCCCTGTGAAGCGGAATCCCGGCTTCCGAAGGGCTGACAGGGTCTCCGCAGAAATCCATGAAGTCCTGGCAATGGTTCTGTCCCGTTATTCCCGCGAGCCTCTTTTGTCCAGGGCCACCATTACCCGGGTGACTCTTTCGGGGGACCTTCGCAATGCGTCCGTTTATTATCGTCTTTATCCGGGGGAGGATCCGGCCCTTTGCCAGGAGGCCTTTGAGCGCCACCGGGGAGGGCTCAGGAAAGAGCTGGCGAGCCGGATCAGGATCAAGTACATTCCCGCTCTGACCTTCCACCTTGATGCTGGCGAAACTGACCTCGACAGGATCGAAAGGTTACTGGCCAACCAGAATGCAGAGGATGACGAGGAGTGATTTTGTTTGATGAACCGGAGGCATCGATGGTCTCCGGAGTCCTTCTGGTCGATAAGCCTGTGGGCCCGACCTCCCATGATATTGTCCATGGGTTGCGGAAAAAGACTGGTATTGACCGGATCGGGCATGGAGGAACCCTCGACCCCATGGCCTCAGGGCTGTTGCCCCTTTTCCTGGGGGATGCGACGAAGATGTCAGGATTTGTTCAATCCCATGACAAATCCTACGAGTTTGACATTACCCTCGGGATCTCGACGGATACCGACGACAGCCAGGGAGAGGTCCTTTCGAGAAAACCTCTTCCGGAAGACCTTTCGGATGAGGTTTTCCGGGCCATATTGTCAGGGCTTGTCGGGGATCATATGCAGGAACCCCCCATGTTTTCTGCTGTCAAGCAGAAGGGAGTTCCCCTCTACAAGCTGGCCCGCAAGGGGATCACTGTCGACCGGACCCCCCGGCTCGTCACGATATCTTCTCTCGAGCTCATCGCAAGGACGGACGGGGTCGTTTCCCTTCTGGTCCACTGCTCGAAGGGGACCTATGTCCGGGTTCTGGCGCGTCAGATCGGCGAGGCCCTGGGTTGCGGAGGACATGTAAGCCGACTCCGCCGTATTTCTGTCGGTCGTTTTTCCGTAAGGGAGGCTGTTGGCCTCGACGTCATCGAATCCACATGGAGCAGGGGGGACCTTGAGTCAGCACTGATCGGTCCTGACAGGATCTTTTGCGATCTTCCCTCCCTTGAGCTCCTTCCCCATGTACCGCCGGCCTTGCAAAAGGGGACCCTGATCCCCGGTGTCTGGATTTCCCGCCGGGAAGGATTGTTTCATGCGAAGGATACGATTAGAATAATGGGGAAAGGCGGGAAGATTCTGGGATTGGCCCAGGCCCTTCTTGGTTCCGAGGAGACCGCTCAATTCCCGGGAGGAATCCCTGTTTCAAGGATGGTCCTTGTTTTTCGGACAAAGACCTCTTTCGACCGGGGTGTTTCATCCCTGTCCCAGGGACCGGTGGCGGTCTTTTAAACAATGAAAACGGTTAAAAGGGAGTTCAAGGCATGGCATTGAGCAAGGAAAAGAAACAGGAAGTCATCAATTCCTTCAAGATTTCCAGCAACGATACCGGATCTGTCGAGGTTCAGGTGGCCATTTTGACCGAAAGGATCAACCAGCTGGGAGAGCATTTCAAGAAGTTCCCCAAGGATGTCCATTCACGTCGCGGTCTTCTCCTTATGGTCAGCCGGAGGCGCCGTCATCTCAAGTACCTTCAGACAACAAATCCTGCCAAGTATCAGGAGATCATCGGACGACTGGGATTGCGCCGCTAGCTCGAAAAACGGGTTTCAGAAGGGCGTTGAACCGACTTCATCGGAGTTTCCGTGGTGGGTAAAAGTCGTTTTTGCGGCCGGCTGAAACCCGTATAATTATTGATTCCATTGGTCCGGTAACCGGAAAGGAATATCCTAAGAATGAAACCAGAGACTGTAGAAGTGATCGTTGGCGGAAAGTCCGTCAGGATCGAAACAGGCCGCATGGCACGTCAGGCTGACGGAGCAGTTGTCCTGTGGGTTGAGGGGACAGTGATCATCGCGACCGCCGTGGCCTCGAAGACAATCAAGCCGGGAACGGACTTTCTCCCTCTGACGGTGGATTATCAGGAGCGTGCCTATGCGGCAGGGAAGATTCCTGGAGGATTTTTCAAGAGGGAAGGGAAGCCTTCAGAAAGGGAAATCCTGAACAGCCGCCTGGTTGATCGTCCTATTCGCCCTTTGTTCCCGGAAGGGTTTTATTACGATACCCAGGTGATCGCTTCGGTCGTTTCGGCAGACAGAAGCGGTGTGACCGACGTAATGGCCGTCGTCGCGGCATCGGCAGCCCTCACGATTTCCGACATCCCCTTCCATGATCCTTTGGGAGCCGTCCGGGTCGGATACATTGATGGAAATTTTGTCATCAACCCGGATCTTGAGGCTCAGGAAAAGTCCATTATTGACCTTGTTGTCGCCGGAACCGCCGATGCCATCATGATGGTGGAAGGAAAGGCCTCCGAGGTTTCGGAGGAGCTTTTCCTCGAGGCCATCCGTACCGCCCACAATGCCTGCCAGCCTATCATTTCCGCTCAGATCGAGCTTCAGAAAAAAATCGGCAAGGCCAAGCGGCAACTCCCCCCCGTCCCGGTCCGTCCCGAACTTATGGACCGGATCCGGGCGGGAGCCAAGGATTCCCTGACGGAAATCCTTGTCATGTCCGACAAGAAGTCGCGTGAGGACAGGACGACGGAAATCCGCAATGCCCTCTGCAAGGAACTCTTCCTGGAGGGGTTCAAGGACTCCCAGGAAGAAAAGGAATTCTCCACCGGATTCCATGATCTCGAACGGGAGCTTCTTCGGGCGATGGTCCTCGACCGGGGGATCCGGGCCGATGGACGAAAGACCACGGAAATCCGTCCGATCACCATTGAAGTGGGCATTCTTCCCCGAACCCATGGGTCGGCCCTCTTTACCCGCGGGGAGACCCAGAGCCTTTCCGTCGCCACTCTGGGAACTTCTGATGACGAACAGAGGATTGACGCCCTGGAGGGGGAATCCACCAAACGGTTCATGCTCCACTACAATTTTCCTGCCTTTTCCGTGGGGGAGGTCAAGCCGATGCGCGGTCCCGGCCGAAGGGAAATCGGCCATGGAAACCTGGCGGAACGGGCGCTCCTTCCGGTCCTTCCCTCCCGGGAGACCTTTCCCTATTCCATCCGGTTGGTTTCGGACATCCTCGAGTCCAACGGTTCGACCTCCATGGCGACGGTCTGCGGAGGAACCCTGGCCATGATGGATGCCGGGATTCCGATCAAGGCCCCTGTGGCAGGAATTGCCATGGGGCTGATAAAGGAAGGGGAACGCGTCGCCATCCTTTCTGACATTCTGGGAATCGAGGACCACCTGGGTGACATGGATTTCAAGGTGACCGGAACCGATGCCGGCGTCACTGCGGTCCAGATGGACATCAAGATCAAGGGAATCACCCTTGAGATTATGAAAAAGGCCCTTGATCAGGCCAGGGAAGGCCGTATCCATATCATGGGTAAAATGAAGGCCTCTCTTCCATCCGTGCGCGAAACCATGTCGCCGTATGCCCCCCGGATTCTGACCATTCAGGTAAAACAGGACAAGATCCGGGAAGTGATCGGCCCCGGAGGGAAAATGATCCGGAGCATTACGGAGAAGACTGGAGTCAAGATCGATATCGAGGATTCGGGGCTGATTCGGGTTGCCTCGGCCGACGAGGAGGCTGCAAGAAGGGCCATCGAAATGATCAACCAGATTGTCGCCGAAGCGGAAGTCGGGAAGATCTACCTCGGGAAGGTCAAAACCGTTGCAGATTATGGGGCCTTTGTGGAGATCATGCCGGGAACGACGGGTTTGTGCCATGTCTCCCAGCTTGAACCGCGCCGGGTCGAAAAGGTCACCGATGTCGTCAACGAAGGCGATGAAATTCTGGTCAAGGTCCTTGAGGTGGACCGTTCGGGAAAGATACGCCTGTCCCGCAAGGAAGCGATTGCCGAGGAAGGGGAGGCCAGGGAGCACCGCACCGCCCCCAAGGCCTGATGGTTTCCCTTTGAGGGCTTTTTCATCCGTTTTGGATTCAGATTTGGTCTTCGAAAAGACTTCTTGTTTTTTGGAAGTTCCTTTGCCATAATGTTCGGGTCTGAATTTCAATGGGTAAGGATCGCCTTTTTACCCCCCTTCCGCCTCTCTCGACAGAGTTTTCTGGAAGGGGAAGTCCTTTCCCGGGTCTTTCGGGGGAAGGTGTGGCATTCAAAAAGGAGGAGATGCCGATGGATGTGAACAAGGGTTTTGCCGGTCTGATTGTTGTTGCAATCATTATGGTCGTCGTTTGGGGGGGCCTCTCAGCGTATGTGGGCGTAAACCCCTTCTTTCTTCCCACCGGGGCCCACTAGTTTCAGGCTGGTCGATTCGCCCACCGGTCTGACCGGTGATTTTTCTTTGCATTTATTCTATTCTTCTTTTGCAGGGGGTGCCGTCCACAAGTCGGCGCCCTTTCTGTAATGGATGTCCCTTCGGGGACCCTGTGGTCCCTTCCCTCTCTTTAAAATAAATGGATTGCTCCGCTCCGGATAACGATTGGCAATCGTCCTTCCTGGATCTTGTCCCCTTTCCCCACCTCAGGGAAGGACAAAATTCCCGGATTATTTGGGGGTGGAGTCTTCAGAAGAAAGAATCGACGTGCCCTATATAAAACAAGTTCTGACAAATGGCCTGACCGTTTACTGCGATCCTCTCGCGACATCCCGATCGGTCGCCATCGGAGCGTGGATCCGGGCTGGTTCGCGTTTTGAAACGGCGGGTGAGGCCGGAATGACACATTTCCTCGAACACATGTGTTTCAAGGGAACACCCTCGCGGTCCGCCCAGCAGATTGCCAACGAGATGGATCATCTCGGAGGAGAGATGAACGCCTTTACCTCCCAGGAGATGACCTGCTTTTATGCTCATGTCCTCTCCGAAAATGCTGTCCACGCGGCGGAACTCCTGGGCGACCTTCTGACACGATCGGTCTTTGATCCGGAGGAGCTCTCCCGGGAAAAGGGCGTGGTGATAGAAGAGATAGCCGAATCCCAGGACGATCCGGAAGACCTGGTCACACAGCAGCTCTACGAGGTCCATTTCGGAAACCATCCCCTGGCGCTGCCCATTCTGGGGACTGAGGCGTCCGTCATGAAGTTTGAGAGAGAGGACATTCTTAAGTATTTTCGCAAGAATTATCATCGGGACGGGATGTTCCTGACAATCTCGGGCCGATTCCAATGGCCACAGCTTCGGGAGGGCCTCGAAAAGGCCTTTGCTGACATCCCGGCCGGAAATGCCTGGACTTCTCCGTCTTCCCAGGATTTCAAGCCCGCCTTCCAGAGCCGGGAAACCGCAAGGGACCTGGAGCAGGTTCACGTTGCCCTTGGGATCTCCGGGTTGCCGGTCGCCCACAGAGACCAGACGGCCCTTCGCCTCCTGAACCTCCACCTGGGAGGGGGAATGAGCTCCCGGCTTTTCCAGGAGGTCAGGGAAAAGCGCGGTCTGGCCTATTCGATTTACTCCACAAGCCAGTCTTTCGTTGATGGAGGGATCGTCCGGATCGCCGCCTCCACCAGGCTTTCCAAAAAGCAGGAACTCCTCTCCATCCTCGAAGAGGAGCTGGACCGGCTCAAGAAGGTTCCCCTGGCCAAAGATGAGCTTGTCCGGGCCAAAAACCAGCTCAAAAGTTCCCTTCTGATCGGCCTTGAATCGATTCTGACCCGGATGAACAAGATGGGGCGTGATATCTTTTACTGGGGAGAGGAACTCGAGACGGAGACCCTCGAACGATGGATTGACGAGGCCACTCCCGAAGACCTTTTGAGGGTGGCAACCAACCAGGACTGGACCTCCCGCCGATCCCTCAGCATTCTTGGGCCGGAAAGGGATTAGTCATGCCCCTTCCCGGTATGCCCGTTCGTCTGGGAGTCAATATCGATCATGTGGCCACTCTCAGACAGGCTCGGGGGGAGTTCGATCCTGACCCCCTGGCGGCGGCACATCTGGCGAGACTGGCGGGCGCCGACCAGATCGTCCTCCATGTCCGGGAGGATCGTCGCCATGCCAATGAAAATGATCTCAGGCGACTGAGGGAGACCGCATCCCTTCCGGTAAACCTCGAAATGGCCCTCACGCAAGAGATGGCAGAGCTGGCATTCGCCCTGGTCCCGGATCGGGTGACACTTGTTCCCGAAAAACGAAATGAGACGACCACCGAAGGCGGCCTGGTCCTGACTCCCGATTACCTCCGGGCCCTGGATGCCTTTTCGGGTCGATGTGCAGACTTGGGGATCCGGGTCAGCCTTTTCATGGATCCCGACCCTGAGATGCTGGGAAGGCTTCCCAGTGCCTCCGTGGACCAGGTTGAGCTCCATACGGGCCCTTTTGCCCGCGCCTTTGGCTCTTCCAGGGAGAAAGAGGAGTTCGCCCGACTGACCTTTGCTGCGACCCTGGTCGCCCGGCACGGGCTTGTCGTGGCAGCCGGCCATGGCCTGACCCTTTACAATCTTCCCCGGATCCTCGCGATTCCGGGGCTGGCCGAGGTCAATATCGGCCACAGCATCATTTCCCGGGCCGTCCTTTTGGGTCTCCGCGAGGCGGTTTCCGAGGTGAGAACTCTCCTGCTTCACTCCCTGGGAGGGAGGGCGTCATGATTTGCGGGATCGGGGTGGATCTGGTCCTTGTCTCCCGAATCCACGGGGCCATGAATCGCTTCGGGGAGAGGTTCGCATCACGGGTCTACACTCCGGAAGAATGCCATCAGTCAGGGGGAAAGGCAATCTTTCTGGCTGGACGATTTGCGATCAAGGAAGCGCTCCTCAAGGCTCTCGGCACCGGGATGGCCGGAGGGGTCAGCTGGAAGGAGATCGAGACATTGGCCAGGGAGTCGGGAGCCCCGGAGGTGACCTGTTCGGGAAGGGTCGCGCATCTCATGGGCCTTCGGGGGATCAAGAAGGTCTGGGCCTCCTTGAGCCATGAACAAGACCATGTGGTGGCGGTCGTCGTTCTGGAGGGACCTGGACCGTGAGGGTCATGACACCGGAGGAGATGCGGGAGACGGATGGTCGTGCGGTCCGCGATTTTCGGATTTCTGAAGAGATCCTGATGGAGCGGGCGGGCATGGCGGTTTCCGAAGTCTGCCGAAAAATCATAGGAAAGAGCTCCCTCCGGCCCGGACGTCGTCCCGTCCTTGCCGTGGCCGGTGGAGGGCACAACGGGGCCGACAGTCTCGTTTGCCTCCGGGATCTGGTGAGCCTCGGATTTTCGGGTGAGGCCCTTGTGACCGAGGAAGACCCCGGTCGTCGAAGTGCCGCGCTGCTTCGCGAAATCGAGCGTCTCCAGGGATTGGGGGTTTCCGTCATCTTTCCGGGAGAGGGCAGTGTCCGCCATC
>JAJZGM010000199.1 GCA_021828525.1 Nitrospirota bacterium
CCGTAATGAAAGCCATCAAAGTGTTCGGGGGAAAACTTGAACCATCGGGAGTGAAGCCGATAAAGCCACCCATGAGCGATTGTGAATACCCCGAACCAGACAAGAAGTATCCCATAGTTAGTGGCGGTGCAGAAAATCAAGAACTCCTTTAATTCTCCTGAATTCATGTAAGGGTCCTTTTGTGACAAATCTTATGGGTATTCCATGGGGATCTGAGATTTGATGTGAATGTTAATTGCGGCCACAGGCCGACTGGCACTCTTTGGCCAAGCCTCCGGGTTTCCCCCGTCTAGGAGTGGGAGGCGTCCTGGTGGGCCAGGGCGGGATCAAGTCCCTCTCGCTCCAGGGTCTGGGCCAGGGCCCGGGTCAGGGTCTCCTGGATCTCGATTTTCCGCTCTGGGGTGGAGGCTTCAAACCTGAGAACAAGGGCCGGCTGGGTGTTCGAGGCCCGGACCAGACCCCAGCCATCGGAAAATTCGACCCGGATGCCGTCGATGTCGTTGAAGAAGAGTCCCTGCTCCCTAAGGAGGCCTTTCAGCCGGTCGACCACCAAGAATTTTTTTTCATCGGGACATTCCCGCCGGAGTTCGGGGGTGGAAAAGGTCCGGGGGAGGGTGGCAAGCAGGGTGGAGAGGGGGCGGCCCTTTCCGGCCAACAGGGCCATGAGGCGGATGCCGGCGTAGAGCGCGTCGTCATATCCGTAATAGTCGTCCGCAAAAAAGATGTGGCCGCTCATCTCGCCGGCCAGGGGGGAGCCCGTCTCCCGCATCCGGGCCTTGATCAGGGAGTGGCCTGCTTTCCACATGTCCGGGATTCCCCCGAGGGCTGCGATCCGGTCATAGAGGAATTTCGAGGCCTTCACCTCGGAGATGATCCGGGCCCCGGGCCGACGAGCCAGGACCTCCTCCGCAAAAAGGACCATGAGCTGATCCCCGAAGAGAATCTCCCCCCGTTCGTCCACCACGCCGATGCGGTCGGAATCTCCGTCGAAGGCGATTCCAAGGTCGGCCCGGTGATCCTTCACGGCCTTACGGAGGGCCGTGAGGTTCTCTGAAACGGTGGGATCGGGATGGTGGTTCGGAAAGCGTCCGTCGGGTTCCTCGAAGAGAAGTGTCAGGTCGATCCCCAGGGGTGTGTAAAGTTTCCGGACGAGAAGGCCGGCCGTGGCGTTCCCGCAGTCCACCACGACCCGGAGGGGTCGGTTGTCGTAAGGGGGCAACCGTCCGAAATGGCCGGAGATCTCGTTTATGTAGTCGCCGATGACCGGATGGTCGGTCAGAAGCCCGGGGGGACCGGTGAACGGGGGAGGAGGATGGGTGGAAAAAATCTCTGCCCTCCGGCGGATCTCACTGATCGCCTCCCCGTAAATTGTCTCCCGTCCGATGGCCAGCTTGATGCCGTTGTCCGGCGCGGGATTGTGGCTTGCCGTCACCATGGCTCCCCCCTCTACGGGAAGGGTAAAGAGGGACCAGTAGAGAAGGGGGGTCGGGACGGTTCCGATCCGGGTGACAGAGATTCCTGAGGACAGAAGTGTTTCTGCCAGGGTCCCGGCGATCCGGGGGGAGGTGAGGCGAACGTCCTGGCCCAGGGCAATGGTCCGGGACTTCTTTTCATGGAGGACGGAGGCCAGGGCATAGCCTACGGCACGGACGGTCGCGTCGGAGAGATCCCGTTCGGCATTGCCACGGATGTCGTATTCCCGAAAGATGCGGGGATTGATCATGCCCCCCCCTCCCGGGGAGGGTACGGCTGTGCGAAGGCCTCCGGACTTTCCTCCGTCCGACGGTAGTCATCGTGGAATCGGATGATGTCGTCTTCCTCCAGGTATTCCCCGTTCTGGACCTCGATGACAATCAGGGGGACCTTCCCGGGATTTTCGATCCGGTGGCGTGTGGCCTTGGGGATGTCGATGCTCTGGTTGGTGTGGAGGAAGATTTCCTCCTCCCCCAGGGTGACTCTTGCCGTTCCGGCGATCACCACCCAGTGTTCCGACCGGTGGAGGTGCATCTGGAGGGAGAGACGGGATCCGGGATTGACCAAGACGCTTTTAAGCTTGTACATGGGCCCCTGGTCAAGAATGGTGTAGTGGCCCCAGGGGCGGTGGGTCGTCCGGTGTTCCTGGGCCTCCACGGCGTTTTTCTCCCGGAGGTGGGAGACCACCTCGCGAACCTCCTGGGCACGATCCTTGGGGCAGATCAGCGTCGCGTCGTCGGTGTCCACCACGATCATGTCGCGGAGTCCCAGAACGGCCACCACCCGCTTGTCGGCCTGGACGATGGTGTTTTCGGTGTCGATGACGACCGCGTTGCCCCGGACCACGTTTCCCTTTTGATCCCGGGGAGAGATGTCGTCAAGGGCCGACCAGGAGCCCACATCCTTCCAGTCGATGGGGCCGGAAAGGGACCAGACCCGGGAGGAACGCTCCATCAGGCCGTAGTCGATCGAAAGGGAGGGGGCATGGCGGTAGAAGAGGTCGATCGCCCGACGTTCGCCTGGGGTCCCTAAAGCGGAGCGGACCTCCTCTAGGGAAGCGGCGAATTCCGGCTGGCTCTGGGCCAGCTCTTCAAAAAAGGTCCGGACCCCGAAGACGAACATCCCCGAGTTCCAGAGATGGCGGCCTCCGGCCAGGAAGGCGCGGGCCCTCTCCCTGTCGGGCTTTTCGACAAAACGGGCGACTCTCCGGGCGGAAAAGAGGCCGGTTGAAAAGGCGGGAAGCTCCTCGCCCATCTCGAGGTACCCGAAGCCCGTCTCGGGCCTGTGGGGGGGGATTCCAAAGGTGATCAGGACCTTTTCGTCCCGGGCGATTGTCGCGGCATGCTGGACGAGCGCCAGGAAATGATCCTGGGGGCTGACCAGGTGGTCGGAGGCCATGACGGCGACCACGGCCTCGGGATCTTCCCTTGAGATCAGGAGGGAGGCGATGGCGATGGCCGGGAGAGTGTTGAGGGAGCGGGGTTCCACCACCAGCCGGCACCGGCGTCCTTCCCCGCCGTTCATGGCCTGAAGGATTCTCCGGGTTTCGGAGGCGTGGAGGGCTCCCACGACTAGGGCGATG
>JAJZGM010000200.1 GCA_021828525.1 Nitrospirota bacterium
AGGGGAGGGATTTCCCCAAAGCGGGGGGCAAGGGATACCGGGAGGCGGTCCTTTCCCGAAAGATGAGAAGAACCGCAATGGCGTGTGTGCACGGAAGATCCTGTTCCGTCCTGCAGAGAGCGCACGATGCGAGGATCCCCGAAGGGTCGGAGCGGAGGGCGAGGGAGGCCGATTCCCCCTCCGGGGAAAGACGTATTTTGGCTTCCAGGAGACCCGATGCCTGATAGGCGGGAAGGTCGAGATCGACCGTTATGGACTCCAGAAGTCTCCGGGCGGCAGAGAGATGGATCGGAGGAAAAGTCTGGGTCAGAAGCAAATCGGCCATTGCGGATGCTCTTTTCTTGGCCCTGTCACCTTACGGCATTGATTTCCGAAATGAGGAGGACGGCCGTGAACAGGAGTCCGAGCACGAAGGCTCCTCCAATCAGGACGAGGGCCCGCTTGCGGTCCTTGGCCCTGTTTTCTGGGGCCTCGACCGGGGCCTTTTGCCGGGATCCGGGAATGAATGTCCGTCCGAGAAGGCCGTCTACGACGCAGAAGGAGGTCATCGCCTGGATGAGGGAAAGCGCCGTTCCTGTCGCCAGAAGCACCATCCCCGAAGCATAAAGGACGGGATGAGTGAAAACGGCCTTCCACTGTTCATTGTAAATGACGACAAAGACAAGGCCCAGAAATGCCCCGCCCCCCCGGATCCATCGTCCTTTCCGGTCTATGTTGCAGACCCCCGGGAGATATTCATCCTGATCTGTCGGATCTTCCAGTCCTGTGGGGTTTTTTCGGGTTCCTGGGCTTTCCATCTCAAGGCTCCTTTGGTCCGGGCGGAAGGTCGGAGTGTGTCTTGGGCCCACAGATGGATCGAAAAAGGGCGACGACCCGACCCTGGACCAATGAGGGTATGTCCGACTTCCGGATCTCCTGTTCCATGGGGTCAGAAGTCGGGGAGCGGAGAAGAAAACGGTCCTTTCTCCTGACAAGGCATCCCGGGAGAAGTTCCCCCGTGGCCGGATCCCGGAATATGACGATTCCTTCGCGTCCCCGGGCCGGAGTTTTCTGGATGAAGAGGATATCCCCTTCCTGAATCCCCGCCTCCGGCAGGGACCTTCCCGGTCCCACCTTCAGCGCATAATCGGGAGGGTCTGTGAAGTAGACAGGAGGAACAGGCAGGGAACCCGGGGCTTCCCCGGATTGTGGCCATCCCGCGAGACAGGGGATTTCCCTCTGGCCGTCCGCAGGGTTGTCAAACAGTGTCAATGCGGCACCAGTCAACCGGATCGACCGGGCCTGCCCCGGACTCCTTTCAAGATACCCCTTCCGGATCAGGGCTTCAAGATGAGTGAGTCCAGAGCGGGTATTTTCAGAGCCGATATGTCGGGCAACCTCCTGGATGGTGGGAGGTTGCCTTTTGAGCCGGATTTCCTTTTCTATAAAATCGAGGACAGATCTCTGTTTCTCAGTGAGGGACCTCAAGGGCCGGTCCTCCGCTAGAAGCCGAACTCGGAAAGAAGCTGGTCGACGGTGTTCTGGTCGATGTCTCCCTGAGCCCCGACTCCTTTGAGCGTCTCTCCTGGGGAAGATGCCGGGGAGGGAGGAGTCGTCTCCTCTTCGTTCCGGATCGTGTCAGGGGAGGTTTCTATGAGGATCCTCACGAGTCTCGACTCAAGTTCTTTCAGATGGCTTCCGATCAATTTGATGTTCTGACCGACAAGATCCTGAAAGGCCATGGCCTCGAAACCGTGCATGATCCCTTCGTCCGAGCGGTCGAGAATCTCCTTGATCTCGTTCACAGACGGTTTAATGGGAGCCTTGGATCCGGACAGGGAGCTGATGAGGGCGCGGATACGATTATGGTCCTCCAGGAGTGTTTCCAGGATGTTCATGAGCTTGTGCGCCGCATCCTCGGTCATCTGGCTGATAACCCCAAGCCCCTGGGAGGTCTCCGGGATCTTGCCTTCCATGAACTTGAGGGAGTCGACCATCGACGCGGAAAGGGAGAGGACGCGTTGGATGTCCCGGGCCGTCTGTCCGACCTGCTGGAAAAGGTCCGAGGAATCTCCGGCCCTTTTGTCCTTTCTGACCGGTTCCCCGGAAAATTCCTTCCTGAGGAGGGGAATGTCGAGAAGCCAGGATTCTGGCCCCTCCAATGTTTTATGTCTGGAAAGGAAGGGACGCTCCGGATGGGGGGTCCCCGTCAAATCAGGGTCCTGGAGGCGGAGAATGCGGCCGATCCTCGGAACGGCGATCAGGGCCTCGCGATAGGAGGAAAGGGATATCCCCTTCAATCCGTCAAGGCTGTCGGGAATGGGCAGTGCAAACCACTCCTGAGGCAAAAAGGTGCGGGGCGGGCCGGTTTCTGCCGGTCCCTTGAGGGCTTCAATCCGCCTGATCTCGGTCATCCGGATGCCGAGGTCGACTTCCCGGGAGAGGGGAAAGGTCATGATCTGCATCGGGATCTTCTTTTCTTTCCTTGGTTGGGTGTTAATCGGGGGCATCCTTCTGAAATTCATTTTGTTTGCCGCCTCTTCCGTCTCCGGCAGGCCCCCCCGCGTTCATGGGGGTAAAGTAGCATATTTGAAAAAATGGGGAAAGTCTTTCGGGGAAAACGCAGGGAAATCATGAGGAGTGCAGGGCGCCTGTCCTCCGGAGAGGCCCGCCTAAGCCTCGCTTGTGCCGAGACGCTCGAGCTGTTCGAGAACCTCCTGGCTCGCCTTGTCCATAAGGGAAAGGGCGGCAAGGGATTCCTCTAGGCGTTTTTCGAAAAACTTCGTCACGGCCTCCTGCCCGAAGCGGTGGACCTCTTCATGGGGTCGCTCAAGGTCCCGGAAGGAAGTCTTTCCTGACAGGTTCCGGCCATCTCCTTCGTAATACCATTGGCCGAGGCGGCAGGTCCGGTGGTTTGAGAAGGAGTCCGCCTTTTTGTCGGAGAGGCCAAAGAGAACCTGGTAAATCTCGAACTTGTAAACGAGATGGTCCATCTTGACCACCTCGAGAAAGCCCCGGAGGGCTGAGCCCTCGATCGAGGCCTCCATCTTCTTGAACTGGCCCATCA
>JAJZGM010000201.1 GCA_021828525.1 Nitrospirota bacterium
GAGAATGTCTTCAGACCTGCTTCGGTGGCTATGGCAAGAATCTCCTTGTGGGATCCTCTGAGATCGACCGCTTCAACCCGGTCCAGGGGGAAGGAGAGCTTCGGATTTCGTTGAGGATCCTGTCCCTTGATCTTTTGTGCGGGAGATGACAGCGAGATCCTCCGGATTTTGGGGCAAAGAGCTTGCAGGAAGGATCTCGATACCTGCGAGAGGCCGGGAGTCAGAAGAGACCGGATTCCCTCGAACGGGATCATGGGGCCCCTTCCTTTGCCGGTTCCGTCCCTTCTTTCATGCGACGGTCGAGGAAGAGGGCCTTTCGGAGAAAGGCGTCCCCGTCGATTTTTTCATTGTTCAAGGCCATGGCGATCAGTTCTCCCCCGATCATTTCAGGGGAGAGGATCATGTCCGGAGAAACAGAGCGGATTCGGGAAAAGTTGGCACGGCTCCGGACAGAGACGATGGTCCTGGCTTTGGAACCGATATCACGGGCGGCCAGGACCACAAAGGCATTTTCCGCATCCTCATCGAGAAGGGCCAGAATCGCCTGGGCCTCAAGGGCCCCCGCCTTTTTTAGGGTTTCACTGTCTGCCGGGTCACCCACCACCTGGTCGGCTTCCTCAAAAGGGGGTTCCAGAAATTCTTTGGGAACGATTATGGTGACTGGAAGATTCCGGGATTTGAGCTCATGAAAAACATGGCGGGCCAGCGTTCCGGTTCCCACCAGGATGTAATGGTTCTTTCGAGGCATTTTGCGTTTCTCCGGGATGAGAACCTTCTTGAGTCTTTCATTGATCAGGGGAATGAGAACCGAGGAAATGGCAGCACTGAAAACGGTGATGCCGAACAAGACCAGGCTGACCACAAAGAGGCGGGCATCGTCCGTTGTCGGGACAATATCCCCATACCCCACCGTGGCCATGGTGATCACCGCAAAATAGAAGGCGGTGATCAGATTGGTGATGGGCGGTGTGAATCCTTTCCCGAGAATGAAGGCTCCGAAGATTCCGTAGCTCATGAGAAGAAGGATGCTGAGGAGGGAAAAGAACGAGCCGGTCGAGACGGAGGACTGATCGAACGATTTCCTTGCGAGAATGAGTCCGGCCAGAAGAAGCAGGACGATTCCCAGATGGATGAAGGGCAAGGGAGTCTGTCTCAGAATGACCACGAGTGAAAGGGTTGTGAGGAGGAGTGTGACCACCCAGGCGAAACGGGACCGGAGAAGAAGACCTGCTGACATCAAAAGCTGGACAAGACCGATGATGGTCTGGGGGAGGCCTCCGGGAATATGGAAGACCGACGGAAGGTGGGAGAAATCCTGGGCTGGGCCAAAAGTCTGGAGATGGATCCGGATCAGACGGATCTGATCAAGAAGGGGGAGAACATTTTTGAGCCCGTAAAGGCCGACCACAAGGGCTAAAAGACCATGGGGAAAGAACCAGGACCCGCCGGGAGTCCTTCGGAGGCGCTGGTCGAACCAATCCCGGGCCTTGGAGATTCTCCCTTCTTTCACATTTTCTCCTTGAGGCGTCAATCTGGTAACATGGATTGAATGTTCGACGGGAGAAAGATAGCCGATCCGGAGGGCCCGCACAAGGGCCAGGACCGGAGCAAAGATGAAAGGCGGTCAAAGATGCTTTTACTTCTCCTCAGGCTTTTGGTGAATGCCCTGGTCATCTTTGCTGTGTCCCGGATGGTCCGGGGAGTTGAGATCCGGGGATTCCCGACCGCCATCGCAGTCTCGGTGGTTCTGGGCTTTTTCAACATTCTCGTGCGTCCGGTTCTGGTCATCCTGACCCTGCCGATCACAATCCTGACCTTGGGCCTTTTCATCTTTGTCCTGAACGCCTTCCTGCTCTGGCTTGTCTCGGAAGTCGTTCCCGGATTTGAGATCCGGACCTTTACCGCCGCCCTGCTCGCGGCCTTTCTCATCAGTCTGGGGAGTCTTTTGGTCTCCATGCTTTTTCCGAAGGGGTAGGCGTGAGTCCAAGTGTCCAGATGCCGGTCTTCCAGAACTGGATGGCCGCCACCCGGCCAGACCGCGGAATCAATCTTCGCCGCAAGGGGGAAAGCCTCTTCCTCCAGGGCGACCCCTCTGATTATTTCTACGTCGTGACGGAAGGAAGGATCCTCTTTGTCAAGGAAAGCCCCTTCGGGACACCCCTTGTCCTCGAGCGGCTTCTTCCCGGCGATTTTGTGGCGGGGTTTGCGGTGATCTTCGACTTCCCCTATCCGGCCGGAGCTGTCAGTGACTGTCCCTCGAGGGCGGTCGGGTATTCGAAGAAAAATCTTCTTGCCGCTCTTGACCGGGACAGGGAACTTCGCCGGGAGGTCAACACGGAACTTGGGGAACGGTTCCGGATGTACCAGTCGCGGTTACTCTATGCCCATATGCCGATCGAGGTCAGACTTTCCCAGGCACTGGTGGCTCTCTCCGGTCGCGGACCAGACATTCCCGTCAGGGAATCGGGAGTTTCCTATCGTGATTCGATCGTCATCACGCGCACCGTTCTGGCCCAGATGTGCCTGACGACGGTTGAGACGGCGATCCGCGTGACCCGCATGTGGGAAAAGGCAGGGAAACTTGATCTTTCCAGAAAAGGAACCATTCGGATCGTCGATCCGGCCTTTTTTGAAGGGATTGTCCACGGACACTCCCTGCGACTTTAATCTTTCCCCCCTCAGCCTTCTTCCGGACCGTACTCCCCTCCGTTGCAGGCCACACATATAAAATCCCCGTCAAGCCACCTCATGGGTTTTCCACAGATCGGACAGCCTTTCTTCTTCATTGTTTCAAGGGGCATGTCATCCTGAACATCAATATCACTCTTTCGTGGTTTCCCGGTGGCCATCGCTGCTCCTCCTCGTGGGGGTGGATGAGACTTGGGACGTCGACGTTCTCATTGTACCGCTTTCCGGTGGATTTTGCTTTTGGCAAACGGGGAGAGGAGCAGGGAAAGGTTTTCTCTCTCTCTCCCGGGCTGGTAGGCAAGATGGCCGGAGACGTCAGGAACAGCTGCAGGAAAATATTGTCCTGTCCTTTTGG
>JAJZGM010000015.1 GCA_021828525.1 Nitrospirota bacterium
CTTTTTCCCCCAACTTTTGGGCCATGTCCGGAGGAAAAGCGCGCATGAGCTGGCTTAACAAGAAAGACCTTCTGGCCTATCTGGACCGGTGCCGCATGCCGGACGGAGGATACTGCTCCTTTCATGACCCCTCGAGCGGAGCGGGATTTTCAAACGTTGCGGACACATGCTGGTCACTTTCCGCCTGGAGCCTTCTTGGTGGAGAGATTCCAGAACTTTCGAAAACCCGGAGCTTTATCCTCCATGAGCTTTCGACCGACGGGTTGCATCGGCAGTCTCCCTACCTTTCCTGGGCCCTGGAATCCAAGCTTCTCGCCGGACTGTCCCTTTCCGAGGAAGAGGGGCACCTTCTCCGGAAAGAGACGTTCCGCCTTCTGATGGACAAGGGATCCTGGATCGAAAGGTCTGATCTTGTAGGCGAGATCGCCCGTCTCATGAAGGTCCGCTTCCTGTCGGGACTCCCCCCGGGTCAAGACGAGATCGGCCCCCTCTCGGGACTGATCCGGGAGAGTCCCGAAGTCCCGACAATTCTTGAGCTTTGTGATCTTGCTTTTCTCTCCGGACTCCTTCCTGAAGAGAGCCAGCTCCCCACGGGAGAGAGACTCTATCGCCATCCCTCCCTGGGCTATGTTCTTGTTCCCGGATCCTCCCGTTCGGACCTTTTCATTTTGTTGGCCGGTCTCCGATTGAGAGAGGATCCCCTGGATTCCGGAGAGATCCTCCGTTTCCGGATCCGGGTGCTTTTCTGCCAGGGTCTTGGCGGAGGGTTCGGGCCTGTCGGAGGGGCCCGTCCCACCCTCGAAGCCACCCGGACGGCCCTTGAAATCCTGGCTCTTCTTTCCGATGGATCTCGGGAACAAAATTCCGGAACGGGAATTGTCGGAAACGGAAAAAAAGCCTAGGATAGATCTTCGTCTCACCCGGCCCATTCAACGTTCTCAAAAGAAAGAAATAGGGGAGAGGATTTGGGTTCAGAAGACTTCATGCCCCATCTTTTCAGAAAACAATTTCTCCTGAAATCGGACAGTTTTTCCGAATACCTCCTGAAGGTCCTGGCCTTTGATCGGATCCCGGTGGTCTTCACCTTCGACAGCCATGTGCGGCTCATCTATTCCTCGATGGTCATCGAGGCCGACCGGCGGGAAAATCTCATCCTCCTTGACGCCCTCCACCCCGAGATGGGAAACGACCATCTGGTCTCCGGAAGTTCCGTCACATTTTACGGGAAGGCCAAGGGGGTGGAGACTGGCTTTCGGGCCAGGATCCGGGGGGGGACCACGGTAGGGGGACAACGGGCTGTCAGTCTTTTTTTCCCCTATGAAACCTACCATGCCCAGAGACGACAAGCGCTCCGGGTTCCGCTCTCCCCCTCCACCTCTCCGGTGCGCCTCACGAAATCTGGCGGAGGTCAGGAGCTTGTCAGGCCGGTGAATGTGGGGAGCGGCGGAATGCGGGTGCTCTTTCCGGAAAAAAACGAGAAGGGGGAACCCAACGACCTTTTCCGGGAAGGGGAGACGGTCCTTATTGAGAGCGCCGATCTCGGAGGTTTCCGGTTGCCGCCTCTTTCCGGGCGCATCATCTATCTCGAACATTCGGGCCGGGAGACGGGCACCGACCTTATGGCGATGGGGATTCTCTTCCTCGACTTTCCGAAGGAATGCGAGGAGCCCCTGATCGACTTTGTCGCCCGGAAGGACCGGGAAAATCTGAAAAACATCCGGAACGATCCCAGGGGATGACCGGATTCTCTTTACGAGTCGCAACCGGCGATTCCGTGGACTATAATGGAGTGACGATCCGGTCTTCCATTCACCTCCCTCTGCAAGGACTCATGCCATGGCCTCAAAAAAGGGTGTCGCCCTTGTCAAGACCAAGACTTTAAACGAAGGAAAGAACGGTCCTTCGCTCTTCCTGACGCTGACCTTCCGCGGGGACCGGAAGGAGGATCCTCCCGTCGACTATCCTGCCCGTCTCTGGGAAAACGCGGGGACGGTCGATCCGGCGATCAAGGTCGGAAGCCTGGTCATGGCCGAGGGACAGCTTGTCCTTTACAACAACGAGCAGCAGATCCGTCTCTCCCGGATCGAATCCCTCAAGGCCTCGGAGGAGGAGATCGCCGCTTTCATCCCGAAAAGCCGGGTCGAAGCCTCCTCGGGGATGGCCCGCCTTCGGGAGCATATGGACTCCCTGGCCGATCCCCAGCTGCGAGCCTTTGGTCTTGAGATCCTTGCGGATCCGGAGGTGGCCCAGCTATTTCCCCGGGCCCCGGCGGCAAAGCGGAATCATCATGCCATGGTGGGCGGGCTTCTCGAACACACCCTCGAGATCATGGCGATGGGCGACGCCGTCGCTCCGATCCTCTCCCTGAACCGGGACCTGCTTCTTCTTGGCCTTTTTCTGCACGACATCGGCAAATGCTGGGAAATTTCACCATCCGCCGGATTTTCCTACACCGACGAAGGGCGTCTGGTCGGCCACATGGCCCTGGGAGTCGAGAAATGCACCCAGGTCGCCCGGCGGCTTCCCGAATTTCCCGAACGCTATCTTCGCCTCCTTCACCATTTCATTCTGGCCCACCACGGAGAACTCGAATACGGCTCGCCTCTCTTGCCTGCCACTCCGGAGGCCATGGCGGTCCACATGCTCGACAATCTCTCCGGTCAGGTCTTCGCCATGCGCCAAGTCGCGGCCGGCCCGGATGGATGGGGATACGAAAAGAACCGGGGGGCCTTCATCTACAAGGAAGGCTCCGACCTCTCCCGACTTGACCATACCCCCCTGGGGAAGGGGAGCCGCAAGGTTTTCGGTCCGTGACCTCTCCCTCAGTCCCGTCCGCCCTTCTTTCCGATCTTCGCTCACTTCTGGGGACTGACCGGGTCCTGTCAGACGAGTCCCACAGGAAAGCTTATTCCTACGACGCGGGGATCCACAAAATCTGGCCGGCGGCGGTGGTCCTTCCGGAAACGGGCGAAGAGCTCTCGAAGATCGTGGGCTTCGCCAGGCGGACCGGGGTTCCCCTGACGCCTCGTTCGGCGGGAACCAACCTGACCGGAGCGGCGATTGGCTCGGGGATCGTGGTCGGGATGGCCCGTATGAACCGGATCGACCTCTCCTGCCTGGGGGAGGGCACGGTCCGGGTCGGTCCGGGGGTGATTCTCAAGGAGCTTTCCGACCGGCTGGCCCGCCTGGGATATTTTTTTCCCCCGGACCCCTCCTCGGCCCAGGCCTGCCAGATCGGGGGTATGATCGGGACCAATGCCGCCGGGGCCCATGCCCTCAAATACGGAGCCATGAAAGACAATGTCCGGGCTCTTTCATTCCTGGATGAGAGGGGGGAGCTTCATCCTCTCGCCCCCCTCTCCTACGGATCCTGGGAGGAGCTTCCGGACCGGATCCCCGTCCGGGGATTCCGGGAACTCCTTCGCCGTCTCCCCGAATGGAGCCCTCTTCTGATTTCCCGGATGCCCCACGTCTCCAAGAACTCCTCCGGATACAATCTCTTCGATCTGGCGGTGGCCTTCGAGAGAGGCAGGAACAATCCGGGGAAAGGAGTCTTCGATCCTGTTCGTCTAATCGTGGGATCGGAGGGGACTCTGGGCTTCGTGACGGAGGCGACCCTCGGGGTTCTGCCCCTTCCGAAACGGCGCGTGACTCTCCTTGCCTACTTCCTGAGCCTGGGGGATCTCGGGGCGGCGGTAAGAGAGCTCCTGGCCCTCTCTCCCTCGGCCCTCGAGATGATGGACAGGGCCACACTGGATCTGATCGGGCGCTCCCGGTTCGGCATTCCGGAGGAGGCGGACTCCCTTCTGCTGGTCGAATTCGATTCGGAGCCCCAGGAGGATCTGATCGACGCCTCCCGGACCCTCCTTGCGCGCTATCCCGCTCCCACCCCTCTCCAGGTGGCCGTAGATCCGGAGCACCAGAAGAGTCTCTGGAAGGCCCGCCATTCCCTTTTTCCCACCCTCTACCGTTATGACGGAATCCGTCGGCCCATCAACTTCGCAGACGATGTGGCCGTTCCCGTAGAGCGCCTCCCGGAGCTTTTGGCCTTCCTTCGGGACTTCTTCCGGGAAGAGAGGATTCCGGTGGCGGTGTACGGCCATATCGGAAACGGAAACGCGCACATCAACCCCCTGCTGAATGTCCGGGAGGAGGGAACCCCCGAGCGCCTCCTTCATATCAGCCAGACCATTCATCGCGAGGCGATCGCGCGCTTTCAGGGGGTCCCTTGCGGAGAGCACGGGGAGGGAAGGGTCCGGGCAGAGTTTTTGCCGATGGTCTACGGGGAGGAGATCTACGGAATGTTCCGGGAGGTCAAGAGGGCCTTCGATCCGGAGGGGATCCTGAACCCCGGGGTCAAGATCTCGACGGCCTCCTTTCTCAATGACCTCGATCTCGAACGGGTGGCCAGGCCCTGCGCCACCTGCGGAAAATGCAATACCGTTTGCCCCCCCTTCGATGTCCTCCGGGAGGAGACCTCCGGTGCCCGGGGCTGGTACCAGATCCTGTCCGATCCCTCTCTGGGACCTCCCCCCGACAGCCTTCTCGATGCCTGCCTGAACTGCAAGTCCTGCCGCGCCACCTGTCCGGCGGGCGTGGACGTCTCCCGGGTCATTCTCGACGCCCGGGCGAAGAGAGGAGGAGATCCTGTCTCCCGTCGCCTCTTTCGGGCCCTCATCGACGGACGGCTTGACCGGGTGGTGCCTCTTCTCGGCCAGACCCAGGGGCTCTGGGACCGCCCCCTCTCCCGGAGCATTCTCGAAGGACTCTCCAGAAGGCTTCTCAAAAGGGTTGCTCCGACGGCCTGCATCCCCCGGAATCTCCGGCTTCCCGACATCCGGAAGAAGACGCTCCGGGAGAGATTCCGCTCCCTCACACCCGAAGGGGGGCGGACCGGGGACCTGGCCTACTTCCACGGCTGCGCCGCCCGGTACTTTGATGACGGAATCGGGGAGGCTGTCATCTCCCTTCTCATGCGATCACCCCGAACCCTGGTGCTTCCGCCCCAGACCTGCTCGGGGACGCCTATCGAAACCTACGGCCATGCCGACCTGGTCCGGGAGGCGGCCCGGAGAAACCTCGAAACCCTTTCCGGCTATCCGGTCGTCGTGACCGGCTGCGCCTCTTGCACGCTGGCTCTTAAAGACATGCCGGAGCTCTTTTCCGAGGGTTCATCCGAACGGGAGAAGGCCCTGATCCTCTCCTCCCGGGTCCGCCACATCTCCGAATACATGCTGTCGGAGGAGATGGAGCCGGTTCTTTCCGAAATCTCCGAAAACACACGGACGCATCCCCTGGCCGGAGGGATCACCTACCATGAATCCTGCCATCTCCGGGCTGCGGGGGTGACCGAAGCTCCCCATCGCCTGATCGGGAGGATCTTCGGAGCGGATTTCCGTACCATGGCCGACGAGGACCGGTGCGCCGGGGGCGCCGGGTCGTATCTTGTCAAAAATCCGGAGCTTTCCGGACGCATCTTTGAACGAAAACGGGCGGCGGTTGCCTCCTCCGGGGCCAGGACGGTGACCACCGGGTGCCCCGCCTGCCAGATGAAGCTTCAAGACGGGCTCGGCTCGGAGGTCGACGTGGCCCACATGGCCATCCTTATGGCCCGAGCTCTCGATCACTGACATTTTTTCGAAAGGACGGTCATGGCAAAGAGGTTGCGCTTCGAATGGCAGTATCCGGCGGATTTTCAGCACCATCCGGTTTCTGGGATCTATGGGGGTGTTCTTCCCTCCGGAGATTTGGTCATGGAGTTCTTTCTTGAACGCATGCCGCCCCCGGAATACGAGGTCCGGGAAATCTCCCCCGAGCTTCCGGCAGGGAAACCGGTGGAGTTTGCCGAGCAAAAGGTTGTCCGTCTCGTCCAGTGCGGCATGGTGGCCAATCTCCAGACTGCCCGCTCCTTTCACGAATGGCTGGGTCACACACTCCGGCAGATCGACGAGGCCCGTGCCGGTGGCGCCACCCGCGACGAGAAGAAGGGAGGGCCGGGCGGATACCTCTGATCATCCGATTTCGGGACGAGGGGGGAATTCGCGCATCATGAGAAAGAAAGGAAGGCGCCCCGACACCAGGGAGAGGCAGGACCAAAGGAAATCGCTCTCGGAACTCCGGGAGCGGGAAATTTCAGCCGTCCGGCAAATCCTTCCCCTTCTGGCCAAGGACCTCTGGCC
This sequence comes from Nitrospirota bacterium, assembly GCA_021828525.1. Lineage (GTDB taxonomy): Bacteria > Nitrospirota > Leptospirillia > Leptospirillales > Leptospirillaceae > UBA4572. The sequence continues at coordinate 6,180 of JAJZGM010000015.1, forward strand.
CGGCGCCCGCCGGATTCAGAAAAAATGGACCGCCTGGCTGGGACCGACCAATTCGGGCAAGACCCACGAGGCCCTGGGGAGACTGAGAAAAAGGGGAGGGAGCTACCTGGCTCCTCTCCGCCTTTTGGCCCAGGAGGTCCATGAACGCTTCGAGTCGGACGGGATCCCGACCAGCCTTCATACCGGGGAGGAGCGGATCCATCGGGAGGAGTCGGTTCATGTCTCGGCCACGGTCGAGATGGGGTCGACCACCCGCGAAGACGGTTGCGTGGTGATTGACGAGATCCAGATGCTCTCGGACCGGGAAAGGGGCCATGCCTGGGTCCGGGCCCTCCTGGGCTCTCCGGTCGAGGAGGTGCTCCTGTGCGGGGCCCCCCATTCCGAAGGGGCGATCCGTCGTCTGGCGGACTATGCGGGGGTGCCGATCGAGATCCACCGGACTGTCCGGAAGACCCCCCTGACCCTTTCGCCGGATCCCATCCCTTTGGGGCAGGTCCCGGACGGGAGCATCGTGGTGGCCTTCAGCCGGATGGATGTGCTCGACCTGGCCCGGCTTTTTCGTGACCGGGGGCGTCCGGTGGCCACGATCTACGGGGCCATGCCTCCCGAACTTAGGCGGGCGGAATCGAAACGCTTCCGCTCGGGGGAGGCCACGGTCATGCTGGCCACCGATGCGGTGGGAATGGGGCTCAACATCCCGGCGGAATATGTGATCTTTTCCGCCGCCACCAAGTTCGACGGGCGGGAGGACCGCATGCTGACCCCGGACGAGGTCCTCCAGATCGGGGGCCGGGCCGGCCGGTTCGGTCTCCACCGGGAGGGGATCGTTGCCGGGATGGACCGCAAGACTCACGCCATCGTCCGGCGGCAGTTCGACGGCCTGCCGGAATCTCTCTCCGGCCCCTTTCCCTTCATGCCGGACTTCCCCATCGTTTTGTCCGCGGCCTCGGTCCTCGCCTCGGAAAATCTCGAGACAATCCTTTCCCGCCTCCATGCCTCGATCCTGACGGACGCCCACCTGCGGTCGGGAATCGGACCGGAGGTCCGGAAGCTGGCCGCGCGCATCGAGCAGGCCTGTCCGGGACTTCCCCTTGCCGAACGGTGGCTCCTTCTCTTTGCTCCCGTCAACCGCACCACGGAGTTCGACTTCTGGCGATGGGTGGCAACTGTCGGGGGGGCCGGACGCCCGGAAGGCATTCCGGTGGTGCGATGTCCCCAGGTGCGGGAGATCCATGGCCGAAAAGAGGGAGAGGAGACCCTGGCCCGTCTCTCCCTATACCGGTGGCTCTCCCTTCGTATCCCCCAGCGCTTTCCGGAGTATGACGTCTCCCTGGGACGCTACCTTAGGGTTCTTGAGGAAACCCGGGTCATTCTCGAGCGGGAGGGGAGGGGCCGCCGCCGGCGGAAGCACGGGGACCGGACCGCAGAATAGGGTCTCGCCTGGTCACATGGCCCAGGAGCCGGAAAATCGGGAGGGGGAGTCTTCAGATCCTCTTTTTGTAGCGGCCCAGATGAAAGGGGAGACCTCCAAGGGTTTCCCTCCAGGACTCTTCTTCCAGGAAAAGGCTTTTGACGGAGAGATCGGTGGTGCGGTCCAGGTGGCATCCGGCGGCGAGGTGCTTCCAGAGGGGGGTTGCCAGTCTCTGGATGGCCGCCAGGGGGGGAGAGTCGGAGAGGACATGTTCCATGAGAAAGAGGGTCCCCTCTTTTTTGAGCGTCCGGCTGATCTCTCCCAAGCTTGCCGGGAGGTCGTCGACGGAGCAGAGGACGAGGGTGACGACGATGCTGTCGAATGATTCATCCGGAAAGGGAAGGGCGGTGGCCGATCCCAGGACGGGAGAGCCCTTTCTGAGCAGTCCCTTCTCCAGTCCCTTCTTTAGCATGGGGGCAGAGCGGTCGAGAAAGACCGTCCGCGTGCCGGAAAGTCCCAGGAAAGGAAGGTTGCTCCCGGTTCCGGCCCCGATGTCGAGGACCGTTCCCCGGACTCCTGAGAGAAGGCGCGACCGGAGGGGAGAAAGGGTCTCCTTTTCGGTGCGGGCCAGAAGCGGATCGTAGACGGCGGCAAAGAGACGGTCATACCACCCAGGAAGTGAATCTTTCATCTTCCCTCCCTTTCCATTATTCTCATTCTAACTGGAAAACGTCCAATTTTCTCCCGGACCATCCTTTGACCCTCTCCAAGGAGCCGATCATGGCCCAATCAAAACGATCCGCCCGCTCCATACTGTCAGCCCTGTTTGTGGCCGGAAGCCTTTTCCTTCAGCATCCCGGCGAATCCTCCGCTGCTGTTCTTCCGCTCAGCCTCTCCGTTCAGGGGATCGGAATCGGCGTTCTGTCGGGCCAGTCGGCCCTTACGAACAGCGTCGGGGGATATTCCGGAGGGGGATTCGGAGCGGGATTTCTGGGAACGCTCCATCTTTCCGACAACCTGGCCCTCCGGGGACAGGCAAACTACCTTCACTTCACCGGCAACCCCCTGATGACGGCCTTTCCCGTGACACTTGGTCTCGAGTACGATTTCCTGCATTTTACCGACCTTTTCTACTTTTACGGGGCTCTTGATGCCGGTTACAATAACACCCAGGCCGAGGGGACCGGGGGAAACAACTTTACCTGGGACGCCGCCCTGGGTCTCAATCTCGGGCCGGTCTATGCCGAAATACGCTACGCCCAGATTGCCGGACCCCTGGTGACGACAAGCCAGGGAAGCCTGGGAAGTCTGTCCTATGTGCCGGTCGTGGTCGGATTCACCTTTTTCTGATCGGAGAAATCAAAATTATGGCGGGATCGCTCCTGGGAGGCCGGGAGCCTTCCCTCTCGAGAGCTATGGGAAGGGATTCCTCCCCTTTTGGCGAGGGATATTTTCAGAGCAGGGAGGAGGAATTGCAATGCCGCGGATTAAAGGACAGGAGCAGTGAATTGTCGATGGAAGAGCAAACGGAGTCTTCTGGGTTTGTGGTGCCGAGGGGCGGAATCGAACCGCCGACACGAGGCTTTTCAGGCCTCTGCTCTACCGACTGAGCTACCTCGGCACAGCGCATGACTATAATCGTTTCCCGGGTCGTGTGTCAACAAAAAAATTCCCGGAAATTCGGGCGGGAGACGACCGGAAAGACTGGAAAACAAAGGGGGCTTCCGACATTTCCTGAAAGAGGGGCGGGCTTTCTTGGAAAAGGATCCCGATCATGCTATAGTCTCGAAGGTTTGGACAAGATCAGGGGCTTTTTTGCCTCCCCGGGAACGGGCCCTTTATCCAGAGATTCCTCCCCTTGAGCCTTTGCAGGATATTCCGTTGAATGCATGTCTTATATTGAAAGATTGCCGCTCTTCGAGACATCCTTGCCCGCTTCTGCCCCGTCGTCATGAAACGGACCGGTTCATTGTCTGAATCTCACTCCGGACAGGCAGCCATCCGGACCGGACGGACCGCTGTCTCCCCAATCTTTCCGGCCTTTCTCGCGCTCTTTCTCCCGCTCCTTCTGGGCCTGTGTCTTTTTTTTCCACACTCCTCCGGAGCGGCCGATGCCTCTGACCAAAATCTTGCCCCCGTCCTGATCACACGCATCGATATCGAGGGAAACCGGAAGATCGATACCGGAACCATTCGCCAGAAGATCCACAACAAGGTGGGAGACCCCTTTTCGCAGTCGGCCATCTCCTCCGACCTCAAGTCCCTTTACCAGACCGGATACTTTGACCAGATCAGGGTCTACGCCCGGGGTTTCGAGGGAGGCGTGGCCCTGACATTCGTCGTGAGGGAGCGTCCGACCGTCGAAAAAATCAGTTTTGTGGGAAACAACAACCAGTCCGACTCAGACCTTCGTAAAAAGCTGACCATCCTTCCGGCCTCCTTCTACGACGGATACGAGGTTCACCAGAACGTGCGCCGGATTGAAGAGCTTTACCGGAAGTCGGGCTATTACAACGCCTCCGTCGTTCCGGTCACCAGACGGATTTCGAACCGGAAGGTCGAACTGATTTTCCTTATTTCCGAAGGGACGGTCACCCATATCACCAAGGTGAGCTTTTCCGGAAACAAGGCCTACCCCGCCTCTGCTCTCCAGAAAAAGATCAAGACCAAGCCCTACAACTGGCTGACCTCATGGTGGACCGATTCGGGAATCTACAAGAAGAGCCAGACCGATGAGGACATCCAGCGTCTCCGGGACTTCTATCTGAACCATGGCTACATCAACATCGCCGTGGGGGAGCCCAAGCGGATCTTCCATCACCACCGGAAAACCATGGAAATCAAGTTTCCGCTGACAGAGGGGGACCAGTTCCGGATCGCTCGTGTGGGGGTCTCGGGGAATTCGCTTTTCAGCAAGAAGGACGTCCTGAAGGTCATCAAGACAAAGTCCGGGGAGGTTTTCTCAAGGAAGCGACTCCAGAAGGACATCAACAATTTGACGAAAAAATACGGGCACAAGGGTTATGCCTTTGCCATCGTCACGCCCCAGATCGTTCCCAACATCCGGAAGAAAACCGTCAATCTGACCTTCCTGATCACCGAGGGAGGACTGGTCCATATCCGGAAGATCAACATCGCCGGAAACGAACTGACGGGCGACAAGGTCATCCGGCGGGTCTTGGGGGTCCAGGAAGCAGGCATCATGGATACCCAGGCCCTCCAGGATTCCTACCGGAACCTCAACAACCTCAATTTCTTCAAGAATGTCCAGATCGTTCCCCAGCAGGTGGGGGACAACCTGGTCGACCTCAACGTCAAGGTCAAGGAGAAGCCGACCGGGACCTTCTCCATCGGCGGCGGGTACAGCACGCTCTTCGGGGTCATGGGCATGGCGACCATTGCCCAGAACAACATTTTCGGAACAGGAGACTCCGTCAGCCTCTCCGGCGAACTGGGAGGCTTCATCACCATGTACTCCCTCACCGTCACCGATCCCTATTTCCTGGATACCCCGACGGCTGCCACCCTGTCCTTCTTCGACACCTTCATGGACTATTTCACCTACTGGAACAGCGCCCTGGGGGGTTCGTTGAGTCTGACCCGCCGGTTCGGGTATTATTTTTCCACCTCTATCTCCTGGCTGGTGGAGACCGAACAGATCTTTCTCGTGGCGGTCACACCCCAGCAGGCCCAGGAGGCGCCAGTTCTGGCCCCGTTCCTGCAACAAATAGGATACTGGACCCAGAGCGGACCCTCCATCGGATTTTCCTACGACCGGCGGGACAACTACATGCTTCCCCACCGGGGATATCACGTTTGGGGAAACATCGGGGTTTACGGAGGGACCTTCGGGGGAGACACGTCCTTCTATCAGGCGACGGGAAATGCGACGGTCTTTTTCCCGATCACCGAGAAATCGACGCTCTCTTTCCACTTCGCGGTGGGCTACGAGAATCCCCTGGGGCCGGACGGCTTCATTCCGGTCTGGGACCGATTCTATGTCGGCGGAATCTATTCGAACCGCGGATACAATTTCGGATTTGCCGGCCCCATGCCCTTCGGCTATCTGGTCGGCGGCGACAAGGAGCTGATCTTCAACGCCGACTATGTCTGGCCCATCTTTGCCAAATACGGGTTTTACGGAGACATCTTTTTCGACAATTCGGGGGAATATCTGCCGGGCCAGCCTCTCTCCCTTTCCGGCTTCGACTGGCCGGGAACCGGCATCGGCATCATGTGGAACTCCCCCATGGGGCCCCTGACCCTCGATCTTGGCTGGCCCCTGGCGAACAACTCCTATATCAAGGGGTTCCCCGGCAACTATCCGGGACCTGTGGTCAATTTCGAGATGGGATCCCTCTATGGCGGGTGACAACGGTCCCCGACAATCGGAGGAACGGGCCAATGGATCCGTTCTCCTCCCTCACCAAGCAAAGGAGACTTGATGACACGCATTCGACAGTCCGCCGCGGCAATTTTTGCGGCCGGGATCCTTCTTTTCACGGTGTCGCCAGCCATGGCCGACAGCAAGGTTGGAACAGTCGACATCCAGCAGGTCTTCCAGAAGACGAAGCTCGGGAAAGCCATTCAGGCTCACCTCAAGAACTTTGCCGACCGTCGCATCTCCAAGATGAGGACGGAGCAGAAGGCTCTCCAGGACGAGCAGGGACAGATCCGGCAGCAGGTGGGGGTGATCAGCAAGGATGCCCTCCGGGCCAAGGAGATAGAGTTCCAGAAGAAGGTTCAGGATTTCCAGAAGCGCCAGCAGAAGGTCCAGACCGAGATCGCCTCCGAGAGCTTTGTGGAGTTCCGGAAGTTTCTCGATGCGGTGAATGGCGCCACCGGGAGCCTGGGAAAGAAGTACGGTTTCACGGTGATTCTGTCCCAGCATCCCCTGCGCGTTCCCCTGGGACCCTATCCGCCTCCCTTCCAGTCCCCGCGTTACCTCTATATCAATCCTGATGCCGACATCACCCAGTCGGTCATCAAGTACGTCAACGAGCATGCGAACCAGTAAGGGTCCATGCGCTCCGTCCTGAGGGCGGACTCCGGAAGAACAAAAGGAGCTTCCTTGATCACACTTTCGCAGATCGCCGATCAGGTTGGCGGAGTTCTGGTAGGTTCCGACGGCAAGGAAGAGATACGCTCCATCCGCCCCATGAACGAGGCCGGTCCGCAGGACCTGACCTTTCTTGCCAATCCCAAGTACCGGAAGGCGGTTCCGGCCCTCAGGGCCGGAGCCATCCTCGTGCCGGAGATCCTACCCGAAGCCCAAATCCCCCAGATCGTTGTTCCTTCGCCTTACCTGGCGATGGCGCTCCTGCTCCAGCATTTCTTCCCCCTTCCGACCCCTTCCCGGGGGATCTCAGCCCAGGCGGCCGTCGATCCTTCCGCCCGTATCGCCCAAAATGTGGAAATACGGCCGGGATGCGTAGTTGAGGCCGGAGCCGAGATCGGAAAAGGAACGATCCTCTTTGCGGGGTGCGTGGTCGGGGCAGGAGCCATGATCGGGGAACACTGCATTCTCCATCCGCGGGTCTCGGTCCTTGACCGGGTTCGGATCGGGAATCGGGTCATCGTCCAGAGCGGAACCGTCATAGGCTCCGATGGCTTCGGCTATGCCGAGGGGCCGGAGGGACAGCGCCTTAGAATCCCGCAGACGGGAACCGTCGTTCTTGAGGACGACGTGGAGATCGGAGCCAACGTGACCATCGACCGAGCCACCTTCGGCGAAAC
>JAJZGM010000202.1 GCA_021828525.1 Nitrospirota bacterium
TGAGCTTGATGCCCTTCTCGTCCGGAAGATCCGGTCCGAGTTTTCCCATTTGATTTTTGTCGGAGAGAAAAGTCTTCGAAGACCGGGAATCATCAACCTTCTTCATCCCGGATCGGACGGCCAGGCGCTCCTGTCGTTGATGGATCGCGAAAAGATCGTCGTGGGGACGGGGTCAAGCTGTTCGTCGCAGTCGCTCAAGGTTTCCCATGTCCTGTCGGCGCTGGGATACTCCTCCCGCGAGGGGCAGGGATCGGTCGTTCTTTCCCTGGGATGGTGGAATGATCCCTCCGAAATCGACCCCTGGGCTCATGCCCTTGCCAGAGGACTCAGGTCGCTGGCAGGATTGGGAGGGGTTCTTAGACAATGAAGGGAGTCTGAATGGATTCGGTTTCGATTGTCGGTGGCACAGGGTTTGTGGGGCGCTATCTGATTTCAGCCCTGAAATCGGGGAATCCCTCAAGGGACATACGGCTTCTCTCCCGGAATCCTCCACCGGAGAAGATCGAGGGGGTTGTCTGGAGGAAGGCCGATGTGACCCGTCCCGAATCTCTGGGGAATGCCCTGGAGGGGTGTTCGTCAATTTATTACCTCCCGGGGATCCTGGCGGAGACGAAAGACCAGAATTACGAAGATGTCCATTATAATGGGGTGATCGGGGTCCTCAGGGCCCTCTCGAAAAGCGCCTCTCCTGGAAGATTTGTTCATGTCAGCGCGATAGGGGCGTCGGCCAATGCGCCCAGTGCCTACCACAGGACCAAGAAAAAGGCGGAGGAGGCCGTGGCTGCCTCCGCGATCCCCTTTACAGTCGTCCGCCCATCCCTGGTCTTTGGCCAGGGGGACCGTTCGATCAACCAGTTTCTGGCCTTTGGGCGCTCCCTCCATGTTCTTCCCATGATCGGTCCAGGGACGGCGAGGATCCAGCCGGTCTTTGCCGGCGACCTTGCGAAAGTCCTGGCAAAGATCCCTGATCACCCCGAGATGGGGGGGAGGGTGATCGAGGTGGGGGGGCCCCGTATATACACCTATCGGGAAATGATGGAATCCATCCGGAAAAGTGCCAAACTGAAAGCTTTCATCATCCCGGCTCCGGTCGCGGTGATGATGGCCTCGGCAGTCCTTCAGAAACTCCTTCTTCCCAAACCCTTTCTGACGCCGGATGTCATCCGGATGGCCCTTGCCGACAATGTCGCCCAAAGGAACTCGCCTGTGGCCGATTTCGGAATGAATCTTGTCTCTCTTGAATCCTGGCTTGAGTCGGAGGCGGTCTGATGGCGGGCCTTCCAGTGGCCTTTGTCTCCCACGGGGCACCCCTGTCACTTGAGGATTCCGCATGGGTGGAAAATCTTGGACGATGGGGAAAAAGCCTGGGAGAGGTCCGTTCCATTTTGGTCGTTTCGGCGCACTGGGTGACAAAGTCCCTCAAGATGGGTCCGCTCAGGCCGGTCCCCCTGATTTATGATTTCTGGGGTTTTCCCGACCGCTTTTACCGGATGACCTATGGATCCCCGGCGGCTCCCGATCTTGGAGACCGCCTCTCTTCCCTCATCGGAACCGGAAAGCTCCTCTCCGATCCCGACCGGGGTCTCGACCACGGGATGTGGGTTCCCCTCAGGGGCATGTTTCCCGAGGCCAGGATCCCCGTCCTGGGATTGTCCCTTCCTGACCTTTCCCCGCAGGGGCTATACCATCTGGGCCAGCTGTTAGCCCCCCTGAGGCATGAGGGAGTTCTTGTGCTTTCCAGCGGAGGAATGACCCATAACCTTTCGGAACTTGATCCCGATCGGCTCTCCGCCCCCCTCCCCTGGGCGTCAGAATTCGACCAGTGGATGGCGAAGGCTCTTGTGGAAAAAGATATAGAGGCCCTTTGCCAGTTTGAGTCCCGAGCCCCTTACGCCCATCGATCACATCCCTCCACCGAACATCTGGCCCCCCTCTTTGTTGCCCTGGGAGCAGCGGAAGGATACATTCGGGCGTCATTTCCTGTGACGGGTTTCCAATGGGGAAGTCTGTCGCTTCGTTCGGTCCAGTTCGACGGCTGAAAGACTCGCCTTGATGCAGGTTGGGGAATCGGATAGAATAAGGCATCCTGACACTCGTCGGGAGAGAAGTCTGTCGGTCCTATTAACGGACGGAAAGGAAAATTCATGAGTATTGATAAAAAAATCACAATCCAAGCCTATCTCAAGCCCTCCTGTGGCTGGAGCCGTGGGGTACGTGCGGTTTTTGCAAAATATCAGCTTCCCTTTGAGGACATCAATATCATCGCCAATATGGATGCTTATGGGGAAATGGTCCGGAAATCAGGTCAGCGTCTGTCTCCCTGCGTGGAAATTGAAGGCGTGATGCTGGCCGATGTCAGTGGAGAGGAAGTTGAATCCTATCTTCTCTCCAAGGGCTTGGTTTCGCCAGTGGCTTCAGGGGATGACACTCCGCTGGACCGGGGATGCCATGACGGGGAGCCTGTCGAAATGGGGTCGTGGAAGGGGAGCAGGGGGAGCTGATTGGTTTCTCCTGAGATCATTAACAAGGGCGAAAGGTTTAAATGATGAGTGACGCAAAGGTTGAGACGATTGTTGGAGCAGAGACTGTTTCCGGATCCGGAGTGGCTTGGTGGCAGGTCGTTGCGGTGCTCGGATTTTTCTTGTGGATTCCCGTGACTCTATATCTTCTGCTTTTCGCCCCGCTGCCGATGGTTCATGACATGGTCCATCCGGTCCGACATGCCTTCAGCTTTGTGATGTGCCACTAGACGTCATTCAAAAATTGAAAACGGTGGTTCTTGAAAAGAGAATCACCGTTTTTTGTGATTTATCGCGCCCGTAGCTCAATCGGATAGAGCAACAGCCTTCTAAGCTGTGGGTTGGGCGTTCAATTCGCCCCGGGCGCACCATCCTCGACAGTCGGGTTCAAAACCAATTTTCTAGGCTTTACCGGCCTTCATGGCTTCTGGAACCTCGATCAGCTTGCCTTTCTTGACATCGTAATAAAATCCGAAGATTGGAATCCGGGAAGGGACGAGAGGGGACCT
>JAJZGM010000203.1 GCA_021828525.1 Nitrospirota bacterium
GACCCATCGGACATGAATCAGGATTCGAACCTTCCCGTCTCCAACGGCAAAAAACGCCGAAAAAGGAAGCCTGGAAGCCGGTTTCTTTGGCTTTCCGCCCTCTTTCTCCTTCTGATCTTCGGTGCGACAGAGGCAACCATTGCCTGGATCGACAAGAAGATACATGTGAGGCTTGCCCAGGTCAAGGGGGCCCGGTCAATTCCCGTCTATGCCCACCCCCTGATCCTCCGCGTGGGACAACCCATTCCCCTTTTCAGGGTCTGGCACTACCTGTCTCTGGCGCGGGAGGGAGGCATGATCCCCTCTCCTCCCCTGCTTCTGAAGGACACCCGGACAATCCATCTTCCCCTGGACAACGGCAATGGGGCCGACATAGCCTGGGGTCCTGACGAACGGATCGGGGAGATTCTCCAGATCGACAAGGACAAGGGCCCCCGGTCGGTCCAGAAGATCCCCCTCCCCCCACTCTTCCTCGGTTCGATCGAGGACGGGGCGATGATCGAATACCGCCCGGTGAGTTTCGGCCAGATCTCCCAGGCGATCAAGACAACATTCCTGCTCTCCGAAGACCGGCGATTCTTCTCTTCGCCCGCCATCGACCTCCTGGGAATCGGTCGGGCCTTTTTCAAAGATATCGAAGCCCGGAGGTTCAAGGAGGGAGGAAGCACCATCACCCAGCAGGTGGTTAAGAACCTCTTCCTCAGCCGGAAAAAATCCCTCGGAAGAAAACTGGAAGAGGCGGTCCTTGCCCTTCGGATGGCGTCGATCCTCACCCCGCAGGAGATCTTTGAACTTTACCTGAACCACATCGACCTCGGAGGATACGGTACGGAGAGAATTGTCGGAGTGGAGGCGGCCTCCCTGCGCTATTTTGGACGCCATGCAAGCGACCTAGGATGGAAGGAAGCGGCCACCCTGGCCGCACTCAACCGGGCCCCCACCTATTATTCCCCCTTTCTCCATCCCGGGAGAACAAAGCGGCTCCGTGACAAAATTCTGGGCTTATTATACCGACATCAGATCCTGAATCAAAAGGACTGGAGCAAGCTGACACGGCTCTCCCTAGGCTTGATCGAGCCACGGGGACTTTTTCATCCTGTCGGACCCTATTTTCTGGATGAGCTTGCCAGGGAGGAACGGCGCATTCCCTCCCAGGCAGGTCCCTTCTCCCTTCACACAACAATGGATCCCCTCCTTCAGGAGCAGGCCGACCGGATTGTCCCGTCATTTCTGAAACGTCTCGAAAAATCTCTCCCCCCGCGGATCCGGAGGTCTCACCCTCAGGCTCTTGAAGCGGCCATAGTCGTCATGGATCCCCGGACCGGGGCGATTCGGGCCATGGTGGGAGGACGGGACTTTGCCTCTTCGCCCCTCAACAGGGCGACCCGCTCCCGCCGTCAACCAGCCTCCCTTTTCAAGATTGTTCCCTATCTGACCGCCCTCTCCCCCCATGGATCCTCTCCTCCGGTCGCCACCCTGGCAAGCTCCCTGCCCAATACTCCTCTCCGTCTTTTTCTTGGACGCAAGCGGTGGATCCCGAAAAACGACGAGTATGACGCCTCCCAATCGGTCCTTCTCTACAAGGCCCTCGAGCGTTCGATGAACCTTCCTGTCCTGCACCTGTCGGAATCCCTCGACAAAGCCTCTCTCGTCGAAACCGCGAGAAAACTGGGATTCGATACCCCGGGCCCCACCCGCCTTCCCATGTCCTATCCGCTGGGGGTGGTGGCCCAGACTCCCCTGCAGATCGCCACTGCCTACAGCCGGATCGCCAACGGAGGCTATGATGTCTCCCCGGCCCTGATCGATCCGGCCACCAGAAGCGCCTTTCTGGTTCCCGAAAGAATTTTCCCCTCCGGCCCGCTCTTTCTTCTCTGGACCGGACTCCACCGGGTTCTCGAGGAAGGGACGGCCGCGGCCTTCATGAATACCGCCCCTGGACGCGGCGGGTGGGCCGGAAAGACCGGGACCTCGAACCGTGGGCGGGACGCCTGGTTTGTCGCCATCTCCTCCCGTGAAGTTGTCCTGGCCTGGGTCGGCTTCGATGACAATACCCCGACCTACCGGTTTGGAGCCCAACTGGCACTCCCGATCGTCTCCGCCCTGTTGTCCTTTCAGGGCGGATTTCCCCCGGCCCCGCCTCCGGCTCCTTCGGAAATCATCCTGACGAGCGTCGATGAAAAAACCGGCCTTCGCGGAGACCCGGCCTGCGGCCCCTCCCTCGTGCTTCCCTTCCTGGCTGGAACGGAACCCTCGGAAAGCTGCACGCGAACCATGCCGAGTCCCCAGGAAAATCCGATTCTCCACTTCTTCCGGCAGTTCTTTTGAATAGCCTTGAGCTTTTATCCGGGACGACTCAAAAGAGCGCCCGCTTGTCCGGGTGAATAAAAAGCCCTAGAATTCGGAAGAGGCCTTATTCTCTCCCCACACCTCTGCCCCGGGCGGCATACCAGACGACCTCACCAGGAGGATCCATCCTTTGACAGAGGAGCCGTTTCCAAGTCCCCTCTCCCCTGATACTGACAATCTTTTCTTTTTTCCTCAGGCGGCAGAACAGGACCGCCCCTTAAGGGTGCGCCTCTCCGAAGTCATCGGAGCCGTGAGCTATGCCCTTGACATGACAGAGGGACAGCCGCCCGGCCACTGTCTCCGCTCCTGCCTGATCGGGATGCGCATCGCCCACCCTTTCACCCTTGGTATCGCGGAGCGTTCAGACCTCTACTACACGCTTCTTCTCAAGGACGCCGGCTGCAGCAGCAATGCCGCCCGCCTCTGGGAGCTCTATGGAAGCGATGACCGGAGCATCAAAGCCGATTTCAAGACCGTCGATTCCCAACATCTTCTCCCCCTGGCTCGCTTCGTCTTCCGTCATGCGGGGAGCGGAGAACCCCTTCCCATAAAACTCAAACGGATCCTTTTCCTGTCACGATTCGGAGAGACCCTCGCCACCGAACTCGTTCAGACACGATGCGAACGGGGAGCGGAAATCGCCCGGCAACTGGGATTTGGCGAAGCCGTCT
>JAJZGM010000016.1 GCA_021828525.1 Nitrospirota bacterium
TTGAAAATGTGATGGAGCGCCTGCTTGTCCTTTCGGGAGGCGAAAAAGTCGGCCCGGGTGATCTCCCTGAAAAGATCCGCCGGGGCAAGGAAGAGGCTTCGGCCCCTCTTGTGGAGGAGGAAAGGGATGAAGGGATGATCCCGGGTCCATCTCCGGATCCGATCACGGCCACCCCGACCGGAGGGGGTCTATCGATGGCGGAAGCTCTCCTCGGGAAGGACTTCAATCTTGCAGACTTCCTGGGAGACATCGAGCGGACTCTTGTCCGTCAGGCCCTTGAGAGGGCGGGGGGAAACCGGTCCAGGGCGGCTGAAATCCTGGGACTCAACCGGACGACCCTGATCGAGAAAATTCGAAGATTCGGTATTTCGTGACGGAACAAATCTCCGGAAATAGATAGGCCTGGGTTTTTTCCCGGAGGCTCCGCCCTGTTCCGGTTCCCTCTTCCTGATCGAAGAGGCAAGGAGGCCGAAATGGAAATGCCAAGAAAGGTTGCCTTTCCGGGCCGGATCGCCTTTCTGGGAGGACTGGCCTTTCTCCTGTTTTTTTCCGGCCTTTCCCCGGAGCGACTGGGAGCTATGGAACCGGGACCGGGAGGAAAACTTCCTCCTGGTCGTGACCGCGCCCTTCTCTCGGTGGCCCTGAAGGATTTCAGGTCACAGCATGACCGGATGGCCCGGAAAGCCATCAAGGAACTCCTGTCCTCCCATCCGGGATCCCTCTATCGGGGACCGGCTCTTCTTCTTCTGGCCAGGATTCATGCCCGGGAAGCCATCGGGAAGAGCTCCGGTGACTTCCGGGAACCCCTTGCCTATTTCAGGAAGGCGGAAGAGACCCCCCCCTCCGGCTGGGACAGGGGGGAGGTCCTTTTTCGGGAGGGACAGTACCTTATTCGCCAGCGCTTCGGGGCGGAAGGACGGGGAATTCTCTCCCAGCTGCTATCCCGGTTTCCGGACAGCCCCTGGGCCTTTCGGGCCCGTCTCGCAACAGCCGACTCCTGGCGGGAGAAGGGAAATCTCCGGAGGGCGGACAAAATTCTCGACGAGGTCCGGGCCTCCCTGTCACATTCTTCCCCCATGACAGACAGGATCCGTTACCTCTATCTTCGGGGACATGTCCGTCTTGACCAGGGGGACCTTCCGGGGGCGGAATCCGCCTTTCTTTCCGCCCTTTCGCTTTCGAAAAGCTATCCCTACCACTACCCGGAGGCCCTTTTCCTGCTGGCCCGCACCGCCTACGCCCTGGGACACAATCATCGATCCGCCGCCCTTTTCAAAAGCTTTGCTCGCCTTTTCCCCAATGACCCGAGATCGGGGGAGTCGGAGTATTACCTGGCCAGGATTTCAGGGCGCATGGGCTTTCTCTCCCACGAAAAGGCCCGCTTGCGGGAAGTCGTGGCCGACTATCCCGGAAGCGCGGCCAGTCACCTCGCCAGGACCGAGCTTCTGAGGCTCGTCTTTTTTTCACCGGACAATGGGGAATCTCCGAGGGACCTTCCGGAGCTTCTTTCCCGGTCGATCCGGGAGCTCGGAAAAATTGCCTCGGAAGAACGCAACCGGAGGATCTCCGGGGAGGCGGCCCTCCTTCGTCTCAGATTGATGGACCGGGCAGGTGACTGGGAGGGGGCAATCCGAAAGATTTCACGTCTGGAAGGAACCGTTGACCCCGCATCACGTTTCGGAGTGAGGCTCCGGAAGCTTGAAACATCTCTGGTCCTGAACCGGATCAGTCAACTTTCATACCCCCTTCATGCCGGACAGATCCTCGATCTCTACCACTCCTACCGCTACCGTCTTCCTCTCGCCTCCGACCCCGCCGGGGCCGCTCTATTCCTGTCCCTTGCCCGGGCGAACAGGAAGACCGGGGACAAGGAACGGGCCGGACGGGAGCTGGATTCTGTCCTTTCCCATGCTAAAGATCCGGTGCTTCTCGCAAAAGCCAGGAAGCTCCGATACCGCTGGTTGATCCAGGACGGCAAGAAATCTCGGGCCCTTGCCCGGGCGATCACCTTTTACGGCAATCGAACCATTCCCTCCACCGAGCGGAGGGAATGGTTCGCCAAGGCTTTGGATCTGGCCCGGCAGATGAAGAAACCTGACATTGAAAGGGAGGTTCTGTCCAGCTGGGCCGTTTCCGGCGTGCCGATCGACCATCCCGGGGAGGTCCTGGCGCGGCTTGGACTCCTTGAGATCGGATCGGGGGATCCGGACAAGGGCCGCTCCGATCTTCTGCGTGCCCTCCCCGAAATCGAAGGCCGGAGAGAAAATCGTTCCCTTCTGGCCCGGGTCCTTTTTCGACTGGGGCAGGAATCCTTTCTGCGGGGAGACAGGGCCTCCTCCAGGCGCTACTGGCAGGAGATGCTGGCCTGTTGTCCATCCGATCCCCACGGAGGGTGGGTCACCTACCAGATGGGGCAGATGGCTCTCTCCGAAGGACATGCCGGTGAGGCTCTCGAATGGTTTGAGAAGACTGTCAGAAAATATCCGGGGGAGGAGGTGGCCCGGGTGGCCAAGGAAAAAATTCGCGCCATGAGACTGGAGAAAAAGGATGGAGAACCCAGATGAGATCGTCACATCCACAACCGGTGGGGAGGCCCGGGAGGAGGTTCTGAGGCAGGCCTTTCTCTCCTTTCAGTCCGCCTCGGAATCCCTCGTCACCTCCTACGCCGCCCTGGAAAAAAGGATTGCGGATCTCTCCGAGGCACTCACCCGCAAGAATCTTGATTTCGACCGGCAGGGGAGTTTTCTGGAAGCCATCCTGAAGAGCCTCTCCGGCGGAGTTCTCGTTCTGACACCGGGAGGAGCGCCCCTCTACCGGAATCCGGCGATGGACATTTTTCCCGGTCCGACAGAGGGCTCCCTGATCCCCCTTCTCGAAGAAAAAGGCCTCTGGCCGCCAGGCGAAACGGAGGACGAGTCGGCCTTTGAAGACGGTGGCCGCTCCTGGGCCGTGGTTCGCCGGCCCGTTCCTGGCCCTGAAGGCCGGCCGATCGGATATGTCTTCATCTTCACCGACGTGACGCGAATCCGCGAGATGGAAGAGGAGGTCGCCCGGGACCGGAGACTCCGGGCCATGGGCGAAATGATCGCCCAGATCGCCCACGAGCTCCGAAATCCTCTGGGAAGTCTGGAGCTTTTCAGCTCCCTTCTCTCCCGGGATTCTGTCACGCCGGAAGCAAGGGAATACCTGGGTCACATGATCACCTCGATCGCCTCCATGGACCGCCTGATCGGCAATCTCCTCTATCATACCCGGACCCCGGAACTCCAGGAAGGGAGCGTCGACTCCGAAGTTTTCATAAATCGCCTCTCGGCGGACTTTGCGCGCATGGTTCGTTCCGCCGCCCGTTCCCGGGCTGCCAGAACTCTGACATTTTATTCCGATCCTGCCCCTGCGCCCGCCGTGCTCCTTGTCGACGAGGAACTTCTCTACCATGCCCTTTTCAATCTTGTCAGCAATGGGCTTGAGGCCCTCATGGGTCTTTCTCCAAAGGAGGAAGGCCCCCGGGAACTCCGTCTGGAGACTGGCCAGGGCCCGGCCGGAGAGTATCTTTTTATCGTGAAAGACAATGGCACGGGAATTGCTGAAGAGGTGGCGGGGCGGATTTTCGATCCCTTCTTCACCACGCGGGCCAAAGGGACAGGCCTTGGGCTTTCCATCGTTCACAATATTGCGGTGGCCCATGGAGGGGAGATTCGCTACTTTCGGGACGGGGCGTGGACGGCATTTTCCCTGTCCATTCCTCCGGGACGGGTCCATCCGGTCCTGGCAAACGGAAATCAAGGAGGCGAAAGGTGAGTCCTCAGGAAGCCGGAAGTGTTCTTGTCGTTGATGACGAGCCGGAAATGGCGATCGCCCTCAGAGAGACGCTGAGACGGGACGGTTACCGGGTCAGTCTGGCCCAGAACGGACAAGAGGCGATCGAAAAAATTTCCCGGGAAGACTATGGATGGGTGATCAGCGATGTTCGTATGCCCTCTGTGGACGGATGGGAACTGCTGTCGAGGCTGAAAGAGAAATCTCCCCTGACGCGTGTCATTTTCATGACGGCCTACGGAACGGTTCCTCAGGCTGTCGAGGCAATGAAGCAGGGGGCAGTCAATTTCTTGACAAAACCTTTCAAGGCCGAGGATCTGAGAAAGATTCTGGATCCCTCCCCACTTTGTCCTCCGGGGGAAGGAAGCCTGCCCGGATCGGGGGGAAGAAACCCCTGGGAAAATGTCTCCCGACCGATAAAAACACGCAACCCTGCGATGATCAGGATTCTTGGAATGATCGACGCTGTCGCCTCGACGCCGGCGACGATTCTGATCGAAGGGGAGAGCGGAACGGGAAAGGAGCTTCTTGCCCGTTATCTTCACGAACGTTCGACGAGAGCCCACCGCCCCTTCGTCGCAGTCAACTGTGCCGCTCTTCCGGACAACCTTCTCGAGTCCGAACTCTTTGGCTATGAAAAGGGGGCCTTTTCCGGAGCCTTGGCCCGGAAAGTCGGAAAGTTCGAGCTGGCCCATACGGGCACTCTGTTGCTAGACGAGATCGGGGAGATGGAACTCGGACTTCAGGCCAAGTTGCTTCGGGTCATCCAGGAGCGGGAGATCGATCGCGTGGGGGGAACCCGGCCCGTCCCCGTTGACATCCGGATCATCGCCACGACAAACCGGAACCTGAAAGAAGAGGTCCGGGCGGGCCGATTCCGGGAGGATCTCTACTATCGCCTGAGGGTCTTTCCCGTGACTCTCCTTCCCCTCCGGGAAAGGATGGAGGACATTTCCCTATTGGCGGAGCGCTTCCGCCAGGCCTTTGAAAAGGAACATATGGCGGTGGGTCCCTTTGCCCCCGAAACGCTGGAGCTTCTCGGCCGGCACAACTGGCCCGGCAATGTCCGGGAGCTTGAGAACGTCGTGACCAGGGCCGCCTTTCTGGCGGAGGGGCGCACGATCCTTCCCGTCCATGTGGCAGATCTTCTGGATCCGGATGTCGGGGGGGGTGAAGGGGGGGGGGGGGGCGGAGCCGGGATCCGCCCCGGACGTTCTGTCTGGGAGGTGGAGCGGGAACTGATCCTCCGGACACTCTCCTCCTGTGGAGGGAACAAGGCCCAATCAGCAAGGCTTCTGGGAATCAATGTGAGAACCCTCAGGAACAAGCTCGCCGAATACGGGATCGCAGGGGGAGAGGGAGGGATGGAGGGGGTGGAGTAACCGGGAAAATTCTTCCTGCCAGGCAGGAACCGAATCCCCTTTCAAGGAATGAGTCTTTTGTGAATTTCCTTGTCGGATAATATCTTGAGTCATTGGTATGCTTGTTGCATTTCGAGTTGTCAGTGGAGGGGGATCATGAGCCAGGTACATCTTTTCGACAGGACGACCGACCTTCTCAAGGTCACGATGGATCTCCGCTCAAGGAGACATCTGCTTCTTGTGAGCAATATCGCCAATCAGGATACTCCCGGGTACATGGCGCGCGACCTTTCCTTCAAGAAGGAGCTCTCGAAAGCTCTGGAAGCGCCCACGCGCAGGGATCTGGACCGGACGGATGGAAGCCTCACCATCAACACCGACGAGACGGTCGGCAATGACCTCAATACAGTCAATATCGAGCTGGAAATGCAGAAACTTGCCTCAAATACGGGAAACTACAACGCCCTGGCCTCCATGGCAGGCTGGAAATACCGGATGATGGGGGATGCCATCTCGGGTGAAGGGAGATAGCCGTGGGATTTTCCGACGCACTCAGAATTTCAGGTTCGGGTCTCGAGGCGGAACGGGTGAGGCTCAATGTCCTTGCCGGCAACCTGGCCAACGCCGATTCGACCCGGGGGAATCCGCATGGTGTCTATGAACGTCGGGATGTCATCTTTGCGGCCGTTGCCCCAGGACAGTCGTTTTCAGACATTCTCAACTCCCCGATCCAAAGTCCCGTCAAGGAGGTCAAGGTTCTTGGCATGGTCCGGGATCCTCGTCGGCCAACCCGGACCTATGATCCCCAGAATCCCGATGCCGACAGGGACGGCTTCGTCTTTCGCCCGAATGTGTCGAAGCTCGAGGAAATGACCAACCTGATCGATGCGTCCAGGGCCTATGAGGCCAACCTGACAGCCCTCGACACGACAAAGCGGATGGCCTCCAAGGATCTGACAATCCATGTCTAGACGCGCCTCACTCCGGGGAAGGGAGGGGTCCCATGATCGATGAACCACGTATCGGAAGCGGAGCGCCGCTTCATTCGGCCCGTCCGGGGGAGCCGCAAGAGGGTCTTCCGGCACAGCCATCGGGGGAGGAGTCCTTTGTCCATGTCCTGAAGGATTCCATTGCGCGGGTCAACTCCCTTCAGAGCGAGGCGGACAAGACGATCCAGGAATTCTCGACCGGACAGGAGGGTGTGACCCTCCACCAGACGATGATCGAAATGGCCCAGGCCGATGTCTCCTTTCACCTGATGATGCAGGTCAGGGACCGGATCGTGAAGGCCTACCAGGAAATGAACAACATGCCGCTGTAAGGGTTAAGAGGGCTCGCTATGGACATTTTACGCAAGATTTTCGAAACCGTTTCCCTGTGGTTTGGCCGCCTTTCGCTTGGACAGAAAATCGTGGCGGGGGTTCTGGGCGCCCTTTTAGTGGGAGTCATGATATTTCTGGGAGTCGCAGGGAAGAACGTCGATCAGGCGGTCCTCTATTCGAGACTTTCTCCTGTGGATTCCTTTGAGATCCAGCAGAAACTCGACAGGATGGGGATTCCTTATGCGGTCTCCACAAAGGGGGGAGTCATCCGCGTTCCCAAGAGCCAGGTTTACACCCTCCGGATGGAGCTCGCTGACGAAGGGCTTCCGCGGCATCACGGAGCCGGATTCGACATCTTCGACCATCCCTCCCTCACGACCACGGACTTTGTTCAGCACGTCCAGTACCTCCAGGCCCTCCAGTCTGAACTCGACCGCACTATCGAGGAGATGAGCCCGATTGCCCTGGCCCGGGTCTCCATCGTCCTTCCCCGCCGATCGGTCTTTCTTCGACATCAGGCGGGGGCGCACGCCTCTGTCCTTGTCCGCCTGAAACCAGGCCGGACTCTCGAGCAAGGCCAGGTGAACGGGATCGTCCATCTCGTTGCCAACGCGGTTGAAGGGCTGACTCCCGACCATGTGACGATTGTCGACAACACAGGCACGATCCTGAACAGGAAACGTCAGGGTCTGGTCCCGGGAGAGCTGACGAAGGCCCAGCTGGCCTATCAGTCGATGGTGGAGCATCGTCTGAGAAGAAGAGTCCAGACCATGCTGGACCAGGTTCTGGGAGAAGGCCAGTCTGTGGTTCGCGTCAATGCGACCCTGAACTTCCGCCGGGTCGAGGAGACCCGCGAGCAGTTCGATCCCAAGGGACGCGCTCTTGCGGAACGGGAGAAGCTTCGGGAAAAATCCTCCGGATCCCGGATCGTTCCCGTGGGGGTTCCCGGTGTTCTGAGTAACATTCCCGGTCCCAACGGGAAGGTCGCAAGTCCTCCACTGGGGCCTAAAAACGGCACAGAATCACGGTATTCCAAGAAAAAGGATATCGAGCATTACGACGTGAGCCACACCATGAGCCATATCGTCGAGCCAACCGGGACCGTTGCAAGGATCTCCGTCTCGGTCCTCGTGAACGGAAAGACCCGGACGGTGGCGGGCAAGCAGGGGGAAACGACGGTCTACGAACCGAGGACTCCCGAGGAGATCACCTCCTTTACCCGGATCGTCCAGAATGCCATCGGTTACGATGTGGCCAGAGGGGATACCGTTGTCGTGGATTCCGTGCCCTTTGTAAGACCGGAATCTTCAGGATCCAAAAACCAGGAAGCCCGGATGGCCGAGCGCCTCAAGCCTTTCCTGCCGCTTCTGGAGATATTCCTGGGAGGACTTTTGGTCCTGGTCTTCAGTCTCTTCATCCTGAAACCGATTCTCCAGAGCATGGTCACGAAGGCGGTTCCTCTTCCGGCCCAAGGGCCGGTGGGGATGCCGGTTCCCATGCGGGAGAGCGAACAGGAGGTCGTTCGTTCCGGCAAGGAGGATGTTGCCCGGATGACTCAGGAGGATCCCTCCCAGGCGGCCCAGGTCCTCAGGCTGTGGCTCAAGGAAAAGTAGGAGGGAGTCGCGTTGGCCAAGAGGAAGCTGTCCGGTCTGGAGAAGGCGGCGATCTTTATCGCAGCTGTCGGGCCGGAGGTCGCCGCCGAGATCTTGAAGCAGCTTGACATCAAGGAGGTCGGGGTGATTTCGAGCTTGATTGCCCAGATGGGAGAGGTCAGCACCGAAGAGATCGACGAGGTGATGGGGGAGTTCTCCGTTGTCTACAAAGCCACCCGAGGTCTTCCGCGCATGGGTGAAAAGTACATGCGCGAAATTCTGGAGAAGTCTCTTGGCAAGGAGCAGGCCGACCAGATCTTCGAGTCCATGAATGATCAGGAAGGGACCAATCTCCAGTCCCTCAAGTGGATGGATCCGAAGTCGATCGCGAATCTGATAAGAAATGAGCACCCCCAGACGATCGCCCTGATCCTGAACTACCTGAACCCGAACCAGACGGCCAACGTTCTGGCCTACCTTCCGGAGGCGCTCAAGGCGGATGTCGTTTTTCGCATGGCCACCCTGGAGGACATCAATCCCCAGGTGATCCGGGACCTTGAGGAGGTCATTTCGACCGAGATCCAGATGATGGGAGGGTCCTTGACCAGCCTCGGTGTCAGCCGGATCGAACAGACCGCCAACCTCCTGAATGAAATGGACCGCTCGACCTCGGAGGGGATTCTCGATTACATCGGCCAGAACGATCAGGCTGTGGCCGATCAGATCCGGGCGCTCATGTTCGTTTTCGATGACCTTGTCATGGTGGACAACCGCGGAATCCAGGCCCTGCTCCAGAGCGTCTCCCGCGATATTCTCACCAAGGCCATGCGCGGTGCGGGGGATGCCGTCAAGGAAAAGATCCTGTCGAACATGTCGACAAGGGCCCAGGCGGCTCTCAAGGAAGATGTCGATTCGATGGGGGGGATCCCTCTCAAGGATGTGGAATCCGCTCAGGCCGAGATCATGAAGGCCGTTCGCCGTCTCGAGGCCGAAGGGAAGCTGGTGATCCTCGGGCGGGGTGGAGAGCAGATTGTCTAGCGCCGGCCGTGGTTTTCGAGGGTGGAGCCAGGAGAGTCTTGACGAATCGGGACGGTCTGGGAAGGGAGGAAGGGAAAGTGAGGCCCGGAGAGGTTCCCAGGATCAGAAATCTCAGATATCCTCGTCCCGGGTCGAGGAAGATCTTTTTCTCCGCTCGGAAGAAGTGGCCGGTATCGAGGAAGAGGCCCGGAAAACCGGGTATGAGGCCGGATATGCCGAGGGCCTGGAAAGGGCCCGTGCCGACATGGAACCCCTTCGCCAGGCCTGGCTCGACTGGTCGTCCCGGATTCACCGTTTCGAGGCCGAACGTCTCAAAGGCCTGCTTCCGGTCCTGGTGGAGCTTCTGGAGAAGGCGCTTCAAAAGGTACTCGGGGCTGAGGAAGACCGGCCGAAGATCCTCCGGAGGCTCCTTGAACGCATGGTAGGGGACTACGCCTCCGGCCGCGAGGGGGACCTTCTGGTGCCGGAGGCAGATTATCAGCTGGTCACCCGGATCGATCCCGGATTTCCGGAAGAGCTTGCAACCCGGGGAATTCGGCTGGGAATTGGTCCGGATCTGCCTCCCAGGCACGTGGAACTCCGTTTTGCCGACAGGATTGTCTCCTTCGACCCTGCCTCTGCCGGAGCCTCTCTTCGAAGAACTCTTTCTCGGGTCAATCCCGGTCCGATAAAGGAAAGATCTGCCGGACACGAAGGGGAGGAAAAGCCGTGAGGGTCGGGATGGAGGAAGCCCAGTTCGACGGATGGCTTGCTCAGGCGGGAGAGTCGATCGACCGCCTTCTGACGGGGTGGAGTGCGGACCAGGAAGGGGGACTGGTCGTCCAGGGAGTCGGCCTCATGATCGAGGCCAAGGGAATGAATCTGGGGGTTGGGGAAATCTGCACTCTCCTTTCCGATCCCCCGATCGATGCAGAGGTGGTGGGGTTCCGGGAGGGGAGGACCCTCCTGATGCCGCTCGGGGATCTCGAGGGGGTCAGGCCGGGAACCCGTCTCATGAGAAAAAGCCGGATCACCTCGGTCTTTCTCTCTCCGGAGTGGCTGGGACGGGTCATCGATCCGCTTGGTCGCCCCCTGGACGGTTTCCCGCTCCCGGAGGGAACGGTCGAGATGCCCCTTCGGGGACGGCCCATCAATCCGCTAAAGCGCCAGAGGATCGATCGCCCTCTCGACCTTTCGGTCCGCTCGATCAATGCCCTTGCCACCGTGGGTATCGGCCAGAAAATCGGGGTTTTCGCCGGACCGGGGGTCGGAAAAAGCACCCTTATCGGGATGATGGCCCGGAATGCCGCCGTGGATGTCAATGTCATCGCCCTTGTCGGAGAACGGGGCCGGGAAGTCCGGGAATTTCTGGAGAGGGACCTGGGGCCGGAAGGGTTGTCCCGGTCGGTCCTCGTGGTGGCAACAGGGGAGCAGCCCCCTCTCCTCAAGACCCGTGCCACTCTTTTGGCCATGGCCATGGCCGAAATGTTCCGGGACATGGGAAAACAGGTTCTGTTTGTCATGGATTCCCTGACACGGTATGCCGGAGCGCTTCGGGAAATCGGTCTGGCGACGGGGGAACCCCCGTCGGCACGGGGATACACCCCTTCCGTCTTTGCCCAGCTCCCCCGGCTGGTGGAGCGGGCTGGCTGCGGGGAAGGAGCCGGGTCCATCACAGGGATCTTTACGGTTCTTGTGGAAGGGGACGATATCCCCTCCGATCCCCTGTCGGAGGCCCTGACCGCTATTCTTGACGGCCATGTCCACCTGTCGCGCTCCATGGCCCAGGAAGGCATTTTCCCCGCAGTCGATCCGGTGGACAGCCTTTCCCGGGTGATGGTGGACATCGTTCCGGAGGAGGTCCAGACATTGGCCCGGGAATGGAGACGCCTTTACGGCCTTTACCGGCGCTCCGAGGACCTGATCCGGATCGGGGCCTATGTGGCGGGGACCGATCCTCTTCTCGACAGGGCGGTTGGCCTTCACGAGGCAATGACGGATTTTCTCCGCCAGTCCAGGGAAGAGCGGGTTTCTCTCGATCGGGCATTCGAGGATCTTGCCCTCACCCTGGAGGAAGGGTCGGAGGAGACCCCGTGACAGGCCTGAACCCGGACGGGGAGGGCGATGGCTGACAGGACCTTTTCCCTGGAGGCTGTTCTGGCTCTCCGGGAGGCGGAGCTTGAGGCGGTCGAGCGCGATCTTGCGAATATCGGGAGAGATCGGGCCCGGGAACAGGAGAAGACCCGGGAGATGCGCCGAAGGAAGGCCGCAGGGATCGCCTCCCTCGAAGACGTCACCGGCAAACGGGAGACAGGTTTTCTTATGGCCTTGTATGGCTGGCTTGAGCATATGGATCTCAGGATCCGGGAGCAGGAGCAGAAGGAGCGTCTCATGGACGGAGAGATCGAACGGGTCCGGGGGCTCTGGAAGAAGGCCAGGATGGAAAAGGAAAAGGTTCTCATTCTCCGGGAACGTTTCCGTGGGGATGAGCGGAGGAGGGCCACCCGAATTGAGGAGCGCTCCCTGGAGATCTGGATTGAGGCCAGGGAGGCGAACCGGAAGCTTTCCGGGAGAGGGGATCCATGACGGCCAGAAGGAAAAAGGGTCCGTCCCTCGGGATGGTGGCGGCGACATTGATGTTGCCTCTTCTTATCCTTTCCGGTCAGGAGTCCCTTCCGGTCGCGGCCGCCGGGAGCTCCGGCCAGCCGGCGGCTTCATCCGGCGAGGAGGAGCGCCGCCTGCTCCTGATGAAGCAGGACCTCGACCGGGAAATCGAGCGCAACAAGAAGATCCTTGCGGAGATCGACAAAAAACTTGAGCTCTACCGTTCCCTCAGGAAAAAAAATGTCAGAAGGCTCATAAGGCTCTATGAATCGATGGCCCCACGGACGGCGGCCTCCCAGATCAATGCCATGCCGAAGTCTCTCCGGTTGACATTGTTTTCGGGAATGAATCCACGGAAGGCATCACGCATCATGCAGTACGTGGACCCTCGCGTGGCGGCGGAAATCTCGGCCCAGATGGCTGGAGATTCCCGCGCACAGGGAGGCGGTCGTTGAACCTCTTTCGGAAGGGGCATCGTGATGGGAACAGCACCAGCATCCATTTTACGGAAAATCCCGGACTCAGGGGGGGGCAGGGAACCGGAAGAGATCTCTGCCAAGCCCAGCCATAAAGGGGCAGCCGTGCCGGAGTCTTCCGGGGCAACCCGTTCCGGACAGGGTGGCCGGTCGGACAAGGCCTCGGGGCACAGGAAGAGTTCCTTCGCAGCACTTTACCGGGGGGCTCTGGAAAAAAATGCCGGACCTGTCCAGGAGCCGGAGATCCCCCAGGAGGTTTCTCAAGGGCCGGCCGAAGGCAAGGGCTCCCGAAACCATCCTCCAAAATCCGCCGGGCATGGCCGGAAAAAGAAAGAGATTCCTGTAGAGGCGGCCCTGCTGCCGCTTATGGAATCTCCCGCAGAACTCTCCCGGAAAAAAGATCTGTCGATTTCCCGCACCCCGCGGGAGGGGGCCGTCCGTCCCTCTCCTGTCTTGTGGGGACCTCTTGCCCCCACGAAAGAAACTTCCGCTCCGCCTTCTGCCACCAGAACCAAGGTCATCTCTCCTCAGAGACCCCCCACGTCCGTGGAAAGCCAGGAGGATCGTCCGCTGCCGGCGGCCATCCTGTCGCTTGCGGACGAGCCCAGAAAGGCTGCCAGTCCATCCCTGCCCGAAAAATCTTCGGGAATGATTGCGGGTGGCCTGAAGGATCTTCCCAAAGGAGAGAAGGAAGCCCCCCAGAAAGAGATTCGCCTGTCTCCGGACGGCGTCACGGCGGGAAGGCCCCTTTTGCCGGAGCCGGCCACCCTTTTCGGAGAGGGCCGCAAGCCCTCCGGGGAGATTCCCTCTGCAGCCGGAGCGGGCGGATTTTCGTCCCAGGAAAAGACGGCACCGTTGACAGGAGCCCCCTCCCACGGATCCGGGGAGGGGGCGGGCTCCGCCTTTCAGTCGATGTCGCCCGGGGTGGCAGAGGGGGCAGGCGCCGGAGTGTCCATCCCCGACGCATCGGGAAACTCCTCGCCGACCCTTCCCGACGGGTTGTCCTCCCGCGTCGGGACGATGGCAAGGGAAGGGGGAGGGCAGGTGGCT
>JAJZGM010000204.1 GCA_021828525.1 Nitrospirota bacterium
CGTTCATCCGGACGATGATCCTGCACCGCGGAACAGCCCTGGGGGTCTTTCTGGCGGTGGCTCTCCTGACCTTCGGCCTCTTTGGGCGGGTCCCGAAAACCTTTCTTCCGGTCGAGGACCAGGGATACTTCTTCGTCATCATCCAGCTTCCTGACGGGGCCTCCCTCCAGAGGACGAATGCCGTCACCCGGACCGTCAGAAAGATCCTCCTGGCACAGCCGGGAGTCCAGGACGTGGTCTCGATCAGCGGGCTGAATTTCCTGACCTTCGCCACCCAATCGAGCAGCGCCGCGGCCTTCGCTATCCTGAAGCCCTGGGATGAGCGGGGCCGCACCCTGACAGCGACCTCCATCGTGAACGCCGTCAGGCCGAAGCTTCTGGCGATCCCGGAGGCGATCGCCCTAAGCTTCGATCCTCCCTCCATCCCCGGACTTGGATCGACCGGGGGATTCGAATTCGAGGTGGAGGATCTCACCGGACAGGGAAGCCGGGCCCTCGACCGGGCCACCCAGGCCTTGATCGCGGAGGCGAGAAAGCAGCCGGAGATCGACGGACGCCAGGTCTTCACGACCTTCAGCACCACCACCCCCCAGTTCAACTACGACCTTGACCGGACGCGGGCCAAGCTCCTGGGGCTGACCCTTCCCGACATCTTCAATACCCTCCAGATCTACCTGGGGTCTTTGTATGTGAACGATTTCAATCTCTACGGCCGGACCTTCCGCGTCACGATCCAGGCCGACAAGAGCCATCGGGGAGAGCAGGGGTCCCTCTCCCGGTTTTACGTGAGAAACTCCACCGGGGCCATGGTTCCGCTTTCCGAGCTGGGACGTCTCAGCCCTGTGGTGGGTCCTGAGACCATTTCCCACTACAACATCTACGGAGCGGCCAAGATCAGCGGCGGAGCCGCCCCGGGATACAGCTCCGCCGAGGCCATCGCCGCCATGGAGCGTGCGGCCGGACGGGCGCTCCCCTCAACATTTGGCTACGAGTGGACCGGGATCACCTATCAGGAGCTGAAGGTGGGAGCCGTCCAGAAGATCACCTTCGCGATCTCCCTTGCCTTCGTCTTTCTCTTTTTGGCCGCCCTCTATGAAAGCTGGTCCATGCCCTTCATGGTGATCCTGGCCGTGCCACTTGCCATCTTCGGGGCCATGGTAGCCCTGTGGCTCCGGGGAAAACAGCTCGATGTCTACTCGGAAATCGGCTTTGTCATGCTGATCGGGCTCTCCGCCAAGAACGCGATCCTGATCGTGGAATTCGCGCGCCATCTTCGGGAAAAGGGGATGGGAATCGTGGAGGCGGCCATGGAAGCCGGACAATTAAGGCTCCGGCCGATCCTCATGACGGCCTTCGCCTTCATATTCGGCGTGATCCCCCTGATGGTGGCCAGCGGGGCCGGAGCCGCAAGCCGCCAGTCGATCGGGACCACCGTCTTCGGGGGAATGCTGGCCGCCACGATCCTGAGCCTGGGATTCGTCCCGGTCTTCTATGCGGTCATCGAAAAACTCCGGAGTCGTCGGGAAAGAGAATCCTCCCTCTCCGACACGATCCCTTCATGACCCCTGGCCAAAGACCTATCTATCGAGGAGCCGCTGTCCCATGAAACGCCCCCCTTTGTCCCCGAGATCCCTGGTCCTCCTTGTGCTGATCTCTGCCGCCCTTCTCTTTGCCCTGGGAGGCCCCCGCGGACTTTTCCGGTTCCGGACGGGGCCCTCCCATCCTCCGGCGACAGCCTTCCGGATGCCCGTTCCCGTCTATCGGGTCGTCCCGGTCTCACTCCCTGTCACCCGGTCGTATATCGGCACGACAGAGGCCATCAGAAATGTGACCCTCGAGGCCCAGGCCACGGGATACCTGAAGCGGCAGCTGATTCCGGACGGCTCGGATGTCCGCGCAGGAACGCTGGTCTACCAGATCGATCCCCGGTACTACAAGGCGGCCCTGGATCAATCCCAGGCCCAGAAGGAGAGGGACAAGGCCGCACTGGAATATTCCCGGGTCAACCAGAAGCGCAACTCCCTTCTGGTCGTCCACGGGGATGTCTCGAAAGACGCCTACCAGCTCTCCACCAGCTCCATGCACCAGGCCGCGGCCACCTATCTCTCGGACAAAGCGGCCCTTGAAGCGGCCCGCATCAACCTCGACTACACCCATATCCGGGCCCCCTTCTCCGGAAGGCTCGGCCGAAGCCAGGTCTTCACGGGAACACTGATCGCCTCCGGAACCCAGATCAATACCCTTGTCCAGATGGATCCTCTCTATGTCACCTTCAACCCCGCCGAGCGGGATCTCCCCGACCTCCAGACCAGCCGAAGGATTGGTCCGGTGGCCGTCCTGGTCCACCCTCAGGGGGATCCGGCCCAGAGCTATCGGGGACAACTGACCTTTCTCGACAATGTCGTGGACCGAACCACCGGGACGATCATGGCCCGGGGGACCATCCCCAATTCAGGGCTTAAGCTCGTTCCGGGGGAGTTTGTCGAGGTGAATGTCAGGCTTGGGACTCATCCCCGGGCGCTCGCCATCCCTCAGGTGGCCGTCGGATCGAGCCAGACCGGCAAATTTGTCTGGGTCGTAGGAAAGAACAACACGGTGGAGATTCGGCAGGTCCATCTGGGAATGACGAGCGGGACTCGGGTGGAGGTTCTGGACGGACTCCGGGAGGGAGAGCGGGTCATCACGGGAAACCTCCAGAAGATCGGCCCGGGAATGGCGGTCTCACCCCATCCCGAGCCCTAGGATCGCTCTGACCGGGAGTCTCCCGAGAGGAGTTCTTTCGGCGGGGGCAGGCGTCGAGGCCTCCTCCCACACCGGAATGCCCCCCTCCTCAGGTAAGGATGTCGACGGAAAAAGCGCGGGCAGATCTCGGACAAGACTCCCACCCGGAAATCCGGGTCTTGATCGAAGATTTGCGATAAGAGGGCCTCAGACAGGTCGTGACCCCTGAGAGGGAAGGGCCCAGTCGATCGGGAAATCCCGCCCGGACCCCGGAGGACGCCCCCCCTCCCCTGTCTGT
>JAJZGM010000205.1 GCA_021828525.1 Nitrospirota bacterium
TCTCAAGGCCGATGTAGCCGCCTCCGATGATCCCGAGGGAAGCGGGGAGGGTCGTGAGCGTGGGCGAAAGGGCAAACAAATCCCGGCTTGTGAGGCAGTGTTCCGCTCCCGCCAACGGCGGGACGACGATGTCGCTTCCGGAGGCCACCAGAATGAAGCGGGCCCGGTAGCGATCCTCCCCCCGCTCCCCCCTCGACCGCAACCGTATGGGCGTCAAGAAAACGGACCCGCCCCTTCACCAGGCGGATTTTGGGCTCGGCTGATAGCTCAACTTTATGCTGGTCGTAGCGCAACCGCTGAACACTGTCCTTGTGGGCCACGACCTTTCCGTAATCCACTCCGAGTCTCCCCGGAAGCCCATATCCTTCGAACCGGCCATGACGGGCGCGGTGATGGGCAACCTCGCGCACGGCCTTTGAGGGAACGCATCCCTCCGCGAGGCAGTTTCCGCTCATGACCCCCTTGGGGTCGACCATGACCACCGTCATTTTGGCCCTGGCCAAACGGAAGGCGGCGGGGTAGGCCCCTCCTCCCGCTCCGGCCATGAGGACATCCACCTCCTGGATTCCCGACATTTAAAATCTCCTGTCCTAAAAAAAATGGCGGAAGAGGCTTTGGCCTCCCCCGCCCATGAACACCTTGTCTGTGTTTCCTCTCGTTAATGCCGGGCCGCGCGCAGGGCTTTTACGAGTTCGAGGCCGGTGTAGATGGCCTTCTGGTTTTCCGGATCCCCCATCAGAGAGAGAAGGCTGAAAATGCCCGAGCCGGTCTTGCCCTCGTCCGGAACGCGATTCACCGCGGAATAAAGGATTTCCACCTCCGAGATCCAGTGTTCGAGCGTCACCATGATCCGCTCGACGAACTGGTCGTTGACGATCCTTGTCAGGGCCACCACCCCTGACGCAACATCCGGAAGGGTTTCCAGGGCCCCGACCTCTTCCATCTTCATCACGGCGTGGTTCAGGCGTTCAACAGGAAGGTTCATCAACTGCTCCATGAGGGAGCTGGCCCGTTCGACCTGGCTCACCAGACGTTCGAGGAGGCCGTCGGTCATCATCCGGTTTACCGCAGCCGCAGCTGTTCCGATTTCAACCAGCATGTCGAGCCCCCCTGATGTGACCAGGGGCCCCAGCCTCTCCAGGGCCGGGATCACCGACTCCACGTCCCTGAGCTTTTCAAGAACGGCGACGATTCTGGGATCCGAAGCCCGGTCGAGAAGGGTCACTGCCCGGTCGGCCGTTTCGGCGACACGTTCCACCAGCTGGTTCGATCCGATATCCATCAGGGCCTTCTGGGCCGTCACCGCCTCCGTCAACGTGTCGAGACGGTCGAGGATCCGCACCAGAAGTTCCTGAGTTGCCTGCTCCCCGAGCTTTTCTCCGAGGAGGTCTGTCCGGCTTGCTTCTCCCATCTCGTTCTCCTATAGAATGCCCCGCGATGTCAGCCAATACATCTTGTTGTAAGAAATTTTCAGCCAGTGCACCATGGTCGTCGGCGTGGGGGGAACCGGAGGCGTTGTGTAGTTGAAGGAGATATAGCTGGCCTGGTTGCGGCCGGTCTCGATGAAGCAGAAGACCTTGCCATCGTACTTGTGGGACGGCTTCTGGCCGGACAGAAGATCGACGATGTTCTCCACAAGGACGTCCGCCGAAAAATGAGCAGTGGAGCCCGCCTTGGAAACGGGAAGATTGGTGGTGTCCCCCACAACGAAAACGTTCTCGGTGCCCTCCATCTGGAGTGTCTCCTTGTTGGTGGGAATCCACCCTCCCTCTCCGAGCTTGGAGTCGAGGATCACCTGGGCACCCCGGTGCTGGGGAATGGTGATCAGAAGGTCGAAGGGAAGCTGGCTTCCTTCCATGCTGTGGACGATTCTGTTCTTGACATCGACCTCCTTGAGGTTGAAGAAGACCTCGTACTTGATCCCCCGCTCCTCGAAGGTCTGAGCTCCCCACTTGGCCACCGCGGGGATCGTGTGGACCGCTCCCACCGGATAGGTGTAGGTGATCTCGGTCTTGTCGCGAAGCCCCCTCTTGCGCAGATAATCATCGAGCATGAGGGTTACCTCGACCGGAGCGACAGGGCACTTGTGGGGAACGCCCATCGAGATGACGATCTTGCCCCCGGTGAAGGCCCGGAGGGCATCGCGAAGCTTGATCGACCCCTCCTCGGTGTGGAACCAGTGGCCCCCTTCCACGAGACCCGGGGTCAGGTCGGGGCGCGGCACCGAACCGGTCGCGATCACCAGAATGTCATAGGCGTAATCCTTGCCTCCCTTCGAGGTGAGCTTCTGGCCCTTGATGTCGATGTTGGCGATTTCGTCCTGAACAAAATCGATGGCCGGATCGAGAAGGGACCTCTGGGGACGTTTCAGCTCTTCAGGACGGGACAGGTCAAAGGGGATATAGAGCCAGCCGGGCTGGTAGGTATGGGTGTCGGTATTTCCGATCTGGGTGATCGAGACCGACTTGGAGCGCAGCTCGCCAGCGATCTTGCGTGCAAGCTGATTTGCGACGATTGTTCCGGCGACGCCTCCGCCCAGAATCATGATTTTCTTGGCCATGCTTTCCTCCGCCCAGGTCCGGGAGGCGGGAAGGACTCTTCCCGGCCCCTCAGACCGGATTCATCCTCGGGGCGCCCGAAACCGGCGCCCCCCGTCAGCTGGCCGCAAGACAGAGACTTCGATCTGGCAGGGCTCTGTCTTCCGACCCCCCGATTCTAGTCCAACGGACCGGGAACAGCAAGTGATAACCCGGCGGGATTCAAGAGAATATGGCCACTGACAAAGTCACCTTCGAGAAGAAGCAAAATCCGATCCGGAGATGAAACCCAGGTCAAACCGGGATTCCCTCAAATCTGGAACCGGTCCAATGCCTGTCCGAGACTCTCAGATCCGTCCCTGACCGCCCGGACATGACCCTTTGTCTTGGCCGAAATGGCGGCTATTTCCTCAAATCCCTCGAGAGATCGGGAGAGAAGGCCCCGGACGTCCCGGATGGTCTGAAACTGCTTTTCGACG
>JAJZGM010000206.1 GCA_021828525.1 Nitrospirota bacterium
AATGGCCATGAGAAGTCCTCCCGCCCGCCCGGGATGGAAGCGTCCGTGCTGCTTGGTCAGAAGGGCAATCTCCCCCACTATGGGGTCCTTGTCAAAGGTCAGGTCGTCAAGATATTGGTTGAGCTGTTCTTCTCTGTCCATCGGAGATCTTCCCGCTCCCTTTCTGGGTTTATGAAACTCGTTGGGTCCTTCATGGTCCTTGCGACCCGGACCAGGGGACCGGAACTGCCGGCCTCTTGTCAGGGGTCCCGCCTTCTTCGGAAAAGCGGGATACTAGGATTGCGTTTTCCCTGATCATACCACCGGCACGCGGAAAAAAACAAAGGAGTCCCTCGCCTCTGTTTGCGCGGAGGGACGGAGGGAGGGTATTATCGAAAAAGACCTGCCGGAGCCATAGCTTCCGGCAGCATGGGTGACGGGTCCATTATCTTGATATGACAATACCGGAGGTTCAATGAAAAGTGTGACTGTGACATATTCCGCAAAGGAGGACGAGGGTCAGCTCGTCATGGCCGAGGGCCAGGAGATCGCCCTTTTCCGGGTCAACGGACAATTCCACGCGATCGAAAATCGTTGTCCCCACCGCGGGGGATATCTCTCCGACGGGACTGTGCGGGGAGAGAGGGTCTCCTGTCCGCTTCACGGATGGACCTTCGACCTCAAAACGGGAGAATGTACAACGCGGCCGGGAGAAAAGATCGGCTGTTTCGAGGTTCGGAATTCGGGGGAAGAGGTGACCGTCCTTTACCCCTGACCCTCATCTTGGGAAGGCCTCCGTGGGCCGGGAGCCGAAGGATGGGTTTCCGGCCTTTTTTATGGCCCTTTTGAGGTGATCTTTCAGGACAGAGACTCCCTGACCCGGATGAAGGGATTGTGGATCTTCTCACGGGCAATGGTCGTGAAGGGGCCGTGGCCTGAAATGATGACGGTCTCCGGGGGATATCCCGAAACCAGGCGGTGGATGGAGTCGAGCTGGATCGGAAAGTCGTCTGGGGTATAGCTTCGTCCGGCTGATCCGCAGAAGAGGGTGTCGCCGACCAGAAGGCCTCCCCCGGTGCTGTACGCCACAGATCCGGGGGTGTGACCGGGGGCTTCCGTGACCTCGACCTTCCATCCTCTCTTTAAGAGTTCCCGGCAACCCTCGAAGGGAGAGAGAAGGGGACCCGGGTAGAGGCCCGTCTCCGGAAGGAGGGGAAGGTCGAGCCGGGAGAGGAGTACAGGGACATCTTTTCCAGGGACGGCTCCCGCAAATCCTCCCCCGTGGTCTCCATGTCCATGGGTCAGAAGAATTCCCTCGATCCTGAGATTCCTCCTCCTGATGGTATCGAGAAGAAGCTCTCCTCCTCCTCCCGTATCCACGAGAAGGGCTCTCCGGGGATCCTCCGGATGGAGGAGAAGGGTGCACCAGACGGCATATCCTCCAAAGTTTTCCCTGACAGGAAGAAAATGCGGGGGGGGAAGCACCTCCGGCGTGGTTTCCGGATGGAGGTGGAGAGCGGCCATGGCGGCCCCGTCGAATCCCAGGGCCAGGCCCAGGGCCACGAGCTGGCTTTTGTCGGGGGCGATCTCCCCCCCCTCCAGGCTCCGAAGGAGGTCAGGCGGGAGGCCTGAAGCCCCTGAGACCTCCTTCAGGGATTTTTTCCTCCCGTAACGGAACTTCTTGAGAACATCTCCCGCCTGGTCCTCAAGGAGCATGTTGAGCATTGATCCCCCCTTTCTCGAAGAAGTTGATGCCGATGAAGTAGACCATCATCGATTTCATCTGCTGCTCAAACCTTTTGAGTGTTTCCGACTTCATGGACTTTTCTGCCTTCCTGTAATAGTAGTCGGCCAGGGAGTAAACACCCAGGGCTTCGTATGTGACCCCCAGGTCTGCATAGAGCTTTGGGGGAACCGGTTTGTTCTTCTGTTTCAGACGTCCATATTCCGTGTTCAGGAAAAAGAGCGCAAGGACAGGTTTCTTGGCCTGGAGAGCCCGATAGGCCTTTTGCGAGGGAATGTCATACGGATAGAAGGGTCTCTTGACTGTCAGCCGGAGAGTGCTGAAGAGATACCGGATATGCTGGGCGATCTTGGCGTAAAGGTGGAGATTGAGGGTCGTCCGGGGAGTGAATTGCCGCTGGAAAAGAGAGAAGGGAATTTTTTTTGAGGTGTTGCTGACCATCACCTTCCGGTCGAGTTCCACATGGAAGGGAAAGGCCCGAAGAAATAGGATATGGAGTCGCATCGTGTTGGTCCTGATCGTCATTGGGACGGTGATCGTCTGGCAGGGCGGCGCCGTGCAGTTTCCTGCGATGATCCTCCGGTCGTTGAGGGTGTGGGAGAGAATGTTGACCATGAGGAGGTCGTTCGATCCCGTGAGATGCGCAAGTTCCGGAACGGACAGGGGAGTTTTGGCCACGTTTTTTCCGGAGGTGATGGCGACGGGATGGAGTCCGGGGACCTGTTCGAGATTTCTGAGAATGGTCCCCTCAAGGAGACGCTGTTCCTCGGTCCCGACCGGCCAGACGAGGACTCCGATCCGGTGGACCGGCCCAAGCCGGATGGGGGGCTCGATCCGGTCCTCCAGGACGATCTCCGGCCGGGCGCATCCGGGGAGGATCTCCAGAAGAAAGAGCATAAAGCACAAGAAAAAAAATGGAGATCTTTTCACGAGTGTCCAGTCGTTGGCTGTGGAGGAGGAGCGGGGCGGAGCAGATTCTGGGGAAGGACAAGAACCATAATATGTCCTGTAAACAGGAGCTTTGACGGAACGAGGGTGCGATAAATCCTTTCCGCATCTTTTCTTGAGAAAACAAAGACCTGATGGTGAAGAAATTCTTCCGGCCGGACGACCAGGGGGTTTTCTCCCACCCTTTTTTCAATGGATACGGTCTCCTGCCCGTCGCTCCAGCCGGCCCATCCAAAGGGGAGTGAGTCGGAGGGGCGTCCTGCATCCGGAATCATGAGAATGTGACGGGTGCCGGACAGGAGGACCAGGTCCCGGAAAGGGCGGACCCTGAAG
>JAJZGM010000207.1 GCA_021828525.1 Nitrospirota bacterium
GGGCTTGCCGGCCCTCGCTCTCCTCGTGAAGCAGCATCCGGAACTCCTCCTGCATCCGGAGGAGAGTAGCCCTTTCCGGAAGGACAAGGGCGCGGAGGGTAGGGATCGTAATCTCTCCCAACCCCAGAGAATGAAGTCTCCCGGCTATGGCTTCCCGGCTCCTCAGAAGCTCCGAAGACCGCCGGGACCTTTCCTCGGATCGCGCAAGAAGAGCCTCTGCCCGAGGGAGAATGGCTTCGAGAGAGGCGGTTTCGGGAACGGGAGGAAGCTCCCCGCGGCCCAATTCGGCGCGTGTCAAGGCCGCATGGGCCTTGCCGACATTCTTTCCGGCCTCCAGATGGCTTCCTTCGAGGGCAGACCGGCGGTCGAGGAGAGAGGCAATCTTTCTGCGCTTTCCCGGGGCCGGAAGGTGACGCTCGAACGCTTCAGGCTCCTCCGGAAGGCCGCACCCAAGGAGCAGAAGGCGCGCCTCCTGTTCCATCGAAAAAAGCTCCTGTTCCCGTCGGGGAAGGTCCGTGAGGCTTTTCGATGCCGCCCCCAGATCCTTCTCGATGGCGGCGACCTCCTCCTCCCGGAGAAGCTCCGCCGGACTTTCGGCCAGGGCCGTCCGGTCCCGCTCCAGACCTTCCGACTCCTCCCGGAGACGGTCGAGTTCCATCCCCCCCGTGGCAAGCCGGCTTTCGGCCTCAACCCGGAGAGCATACGATTCGGGGGGAAGGAGGGGAACTTTCTCCAGAAACGAAAGCTCCCGGCAGAGGGTTTCGTATTCCTGGCGGCGGGGGAGGATCCGCAAGATCCGTTCGGCACGACGGATTTCCCGTTCGAGGCGGACCCCCTCGGCCCGGATCCCTTCCGACTCGTCCGCCAGCCGTCGGATCTCCTCTTCCTCGCGGGCATAGTCCTGGGGAGAGACAGTCCGGAGTCGGCTATCACGCCGGATCTCCCCGAGGCGGGCAAGGATCCTGTTGATCACCGGGTTCTTTCCGGTGGGCAAGAAGAGCTCCCTTTTCCTTGCTGCCAGGATATCGAGCCTCTTCCGGAGGTTCACGATCCCGGCCCCCGCCTCGACGAGTCCCTGCCCCAGGGCTCCCCCGTCGGCCAGCAGGTCCTGGCCATGGCGTCTTAAGCGGGCGGGATCGAGGGAGAAGAGGCGCTCGAAGCTTTCCCGGGAAAGCCCTCCCAGAAAGACGGGGAGAACTTCGTCGGAAAGGGCGCTCCCGTCGGCCAATGTCAGGGGACTCTTTCCCCTGCGTCTGCGCACAAATTCCAGGGACCGGCCGTCGGCTGTGGTAATCCGGGCCCCTATGGCCATGTCGGCCGTTCCCACCAGATAGGCATCCTCGCTATGTTTGGGAAAGCCGAAAAAAAGGCTCGAGAGAGCCCGTAGCGTGGTGCTTTTCCCCGCCTCGTTGGGCCCGTGAACCAAGTGGAAGCCGGGGCCAAGGGGGAGGCTCCGGTCCCGGAAGGGGCCGTAAGCGAGAAGGTCCAGACGGTCAATCCTCATGGGCCCTCTCCCCGGTAAAGAAGGTCCAGAAGGACCGGGAGGAGACAGGCCGGTTCCGCAAGAAGTGGGGAGCCGTCGAGCTCCTCCCGGAGCTCCTCGGGCAGGGCCCGTCTGAGCAAGGAGAGATCGCCGGCCAGGGCGGCGGCAAGGGCCTCCGGGTCCCTGGCCACTTCGGAGAGGATGGCCGCAAAGTCGGCGTCCGGCCCCTCCCCTGCGACAACCTCATCCCGCCGGAGGTCGAGCCGGACACGCTCGATCCAGAGATCTTCAAGAGACACCTCGGCCGCCACGTCCAGAACCAGCTGCCTCACCTGCTCCGGAGAATCGAGGAAGGCGCCCGGGAGGGAGGCGCGTCCTGTCAGAATCACCCGAACGGCGGCAGGACGTCCGTCCGATTCACGCAGGGCCGCTTCAAGGCCATCCCGGAGAGGGCCGGCCAGCTCCCGAACCTCGACAAGCCCTGATATCTCAACCGGGAGCTGATGCCAGCGCACCACATCCAGGGGGATGAAGTCGAGGGCGGTCAGCCGGACCCCGTCGGTTTCGGCCAACATCGCTCCCTTGGGGCCGGTCTCCTTCGCATGACGACCCTGAAGGTTCCCGGGAAAGACCACGGCGGGATCGGATGACAGGATCTCCCGCTTGTGGATGTGGCCCAGGGCCCAGTAGTCGTAGCCCCGGGCGGCAAGGTCCAAAAGGGTGCATGGGGCATAGACATCATGGTCGGGGGAGCCGGAGAGGGAGGTATGCAGGAGGGCGATGTTGAAATGCCCCGGTCGAGGCGGGGGATAGGCCAGGGCGAGGTTCTGGGAGACGTTGCCGGGTGCGAAGCTCTGGCCGGTCACCGCCACACCATACTCTTTCAGGATGACCGTTTCGGGGAATTGGTCGGAAAGGACGGTGGTATTGGGAGGAAGATCGAGGTGGCGGCTGATCCGGTTGGCTGCATCGTGATTTCCCCGGACGATCACCACCCGGATCCCGTGGTCGGCAAGCCGTGAAAGCTCGCGACGGAGGAAGTGAACCACCTGCATGTTGGGGTTGTCGTGGTCGTAGAGGTCCCCGGCCAGGAGGAGGAGAGACACCTCTTTCTCTATGGCACGGTCAACCAGGGCGGAAAAGGCGTCCCGGGTGGCACGACGTATGCGGGAAAGCTGCCCGGGATCCTCCAGGACCAGGCTCCGAAGGGGGCTGTCGAGATGAATGTCGGCGGCGTGAAAAAACTTCAATGGAACCCTCCCTCCCGTGGCAGCCGGCCCTGGCGGCCGGAGTCCCCCTCCTCTCCCCCTCACCTCCTTTTGGTGGCCGACAATCGGGGAAAAGGATCGACCCTATTGTGGGATCTTTGGCCCCCGCTGTAAAGGAGGGATTCCGGAGCGGGACGCACCCTCCGCAGGGCAAGCCCCTCGGGAAAATTCCTCACCGGAAAATCGCCCTTCATGAGGAACAGGCCTCTCCTTGCCCCTTTGGAAGATGATCCCGAGAAGGCTCCT
>JAJZGM010000208.1 GCA_021828525.1 Nitrospirota bacterium
ATAGAGCTCGGCGTGTTCGAGAACGTGGGATTGCTGGAAAAGGGTGCATCGGCCGGGATCAAGCCCCAGCGAAAGCCAGTCCAGAAGCATTTCCGTCACATGGCTCCGAAGCCTGTCCGTCCGTTCATAGTTTGTCGAAAGGGCATGCCAGTCCGCGATAAAAAAGAAACAGTCATGGCGATCCTGGAGTTCGATCCAGTTTCGGACGGCGCCCATGTAGTTTCCGAGATGAAGCTTTCCGGATGGCTGGATACCGCTGACAATGCGGCGGATGATTGCCGGATCAGGACGTTCCACGCAGGCTCCTTGGTGGTTGATGGTCTCAGGATGTGGCCAGCGAGAGGATCCAGGAGGAGAGGGCTCCCATAACAGGCCAGACGAAACGGGACATAAGGCCGAGATAGGGATCGAGGATGATAAGCCCCATGATGATTAGAACCCCGTAAGGCTCGATCCGGGAGAGGCTCCGGGCTGCGCCGGCCGGAAGAAGCCAAGAAAGGACCCGGCCTCCGTCGAGGGGAGGAAGAGGGATCAGGTTGAAGACAAAGAGCACCACATTGATCTCAATACCCATCCGAAAGACTTGTCCCAGAAGGGACCAAAATCCACCGTCTCCAAAACCGGTGAGCCCCTGCGAGAGAAGGATATGGAGCATCGACATATAGAGGAATGCCTGCAGAAGGTTCGAAGTCGGCCCTGCTGCGGCAACAAGCATCATGTCCCTGCGGGGATTCGGAAGATTTTTCTCCACGATAGGCACCGGCTTGGCATAGCCGAAAAGAAAGCCCGTGTGGAGAA
The DNA here is from genome assembly GCA_021828525.1 of Nitrospirota bacterium. GTDB lineage: Bacteria > Nitrospirota > Leptospirillia > Leptospirillales > Leptospirillaceae > UBA4572. The sequence goes on from JAJZGM010000208.1 coordinate 799, forward strand.
GAATCAGCGCAAGAGGCAGGAGGATGGTTCCAAAAGGGTCAATATGGGCCAGGGGATTCAAGGTAAGCCGACCCATGAACCGGGCCGTTGGATCTCCCAGCCTGTCCGCGACAAGCCCGTGAGCAATTTCGTGGAGGGTTACGGCGAAAAGGAGCGGTAGCCCCACGATCAGGATTTCCGATCCGACCTGGCGGAGCCAGTCCATCCCCGAATGAAAGTGAAAATGGTCCAATCCTCAGGCACTCCTCTCGCGATATTAGGGGCTGGCTCCCCCGATGGTGACCGGCTGCGTCGCCACCGCCGCCCAGTCCCCGCCGGAAAAACGGTACAGGGTGTAGATTCGGGACATGGTCCCATCGGATCCCCAGGAGACCGGCCCTGACAGACCATTGTAGGACTTTTTCGCCAGAGCCGTCACCCCGAGGTGGTAGCGGGTCCGGAATCCTTGCCGGAAGAGGGAGGCCAGCAAGGCCGCACAATCGTAGGACTCCAATTCCAGCATGTCCGGACTCCGGCCCGACACCTGGATAAGACGGGTATAGGCCGCCTTGAAGGACCTCTCGTGGAGGTTCCCCTTCGCCACATGAAACAGGTTGACGGGAGCCACGCTGTAAAGGGGATTGTGGATATCGGAAACCATGTCCCAGTGGCGGCGGGCCATCATCAGTGATTCATTGCCAAGGACATCGACGTTCTGGATGTCCTTGTAGACAAGCTCGTCAAGAAATTTGAAAGGGTGACGGGAGTCATTCGGGAAGGCAATGATATCGAAATCCGGCTTAAAAAAGAAAGGGACGGAGGGATCACCGGAAGATTGGCGTGTGGGATAGACGAGATAATAGATCTTGTCCCCATAGGTGACAAAGTCCCCTGCCCGGCTTGTAATGCCATCCCCGAAGGGCCCTTTTGATGGAACTTGCACCTCGTGGCCATACCGCCTGAGACGCAGGACAGCCTCCTGGCGTTTTCCCCGGGCCCGCGAAATCCCGATGGCGGCTGTCACCGAACCGCCTGCGGAAACAAGGAGACGCTCAAAGGGCTCACGGACTCTCTTCCCGTAAAAGTCGGTCGGATACAAGATTGCCACCCGTGGCTTGGGAACAAGAAAGAGGGAAAAGGCGGAGATGGCCCGGGCAACCATTTCCGGGGGGGTGGCCAGGCTGATCATGAACCGGACACCCGGATCGGCCAGAAGAGTGGGAGTCACAGACAGGATCTGGTCCTTCAGGAGCCGTGGACGAACGGCGGCAAGGTCCCTGGAAAGGAGAGGCCCGAGAATAGCGCCAACTTTTTCCCTGTCGACAAGATTCGCGTACCAGCGGGCATAGGTGTCCCGTCCTGTCACAAACCGGACAATCAGCTGGGGAGAACCGGAGCCCTCCTGTGCGAGACCCAGAACCGCCCCTGTCAGGATGGACCTCATATAGGGTCCCAGAGCGTCCCGGGAAAGATCGGGAAGAATGAGACCCACCGACGGACTTTTTCCTTCCATCGAAAGACGGTTGAGAAGGTGTTCGGCTTCTGGGACATAAAGGGATTCGGGATAGTAGAGAAGCATCCGGAGAAGGATCTTTTCGGCCTTCCGGGGGTGCAGGGACCGGTGGTCGAGCAGCGCCAGACGGTAGGCGGCGTAGTCACCCGGAAAATCCCTGGGAAAGGCGGAAAGTATCCTGAGAAGGCCGGGTTCTTCCTTGATCGCATTGAAGATCAGGTCGATCGTCCGGGTCATGACGACCTTCTGGTCTGGCGGGTCAAGCCGACGCAAGGATTGTCCCATGAGAATGGTTCCTGTGACGGGGTCCGATTTTCTCCAGTATTCTTGAAGGACTCCGGTCGCGTGACGGATCCTTGAAGAGCGAGTGAGGGCGGAAAAGACCGGGAGAAGCTGTCGGACGGCCCCTCCGGGATTGTCTCGATCCCGGTCTGCCATGGCAAGTTCATAACGGACCCGGCGAAGAAGGGGGGGCGAGAGGGCCGCGGATCCCTTTCCCCCCAGAAGCTGTAAAAGAAGAGCTATGGCCCGTCCTGAATGGCCGATTCTCCGGCTGGAAGATGCCAGTTCAACCAGAACTTCCTGGGGAAGTCCAGAGGGTCCGGAAACGAGAAGTGCCTCTTCGAGAAGATCGTGGGCCCTCCGGAAGTCTCCCGAGCGGTAAGCCTCCCGGCCTTCCGAGATAAGAGCGGTC
>JAJZGM010000209.1 GCA_021828525.1 Nitrospirota bacterium
GAACCTTTCGTGGCGTATGGCTCCCAATCTGTACTCCCGGCGACAGCCGATGCAGCGATATCCGAAAAACTTTCGTCTCCTTGCAGGAACGACCGGATAGGTGTGGCAGCGGTCGGGGGGATGGCCGAAGAGACGCATCAGGGCCTTCCAGAGTTCTCCGTGAGGCCGGAAGTCCTCGGAAGATTCCTTTTTACCGGCTTTACGCATCAGGACGTACACCGCGGCATGGGCGAATTCGTGGGCAACGGTCGGACGAAAGTCTTCTTCGCCCACCCGCTCGATGATCTCACCGTTAAATCGGAGAGAAATTTCGACGGCCTTCCCCCCTGAAACAGGGCGAGCCGAAAAGAGTCCGGCCCGAAGTCCTTTCAAATCGAAACGAAGGGATCCGGCGGATCCGTCCGAAAAGTTCAGGTCGAGTCCTATTTTTTCCCGGGCGATATCTTCGACCCGACGGAGTTCTTCCCGGAGAAGGAGATGCGAGGGACCGGAAAAGGAATTCCGGCCTTTCATTGACTTTTTTCTTCCTGCATGGAATGGGAGATTCCCTGGCTCGCCAGAAATTCCCGGACCGAAACGACCCCCTCGAGATTCTTCTCGGTCAATCCCTCGATCCGGAGGACCCGGGGAAAGACGCTGGACCTCGCCCGTTCCGGGGAGCAATGTCTGAGGAGGAGGAAGGTCCGGCCCGGCTTTCTAGGATTCCGGAAGAGAAGATCGGCGGGGCGGAGAATCCCTTCGATCCCCTTCCTGTATCCTTCGGAGGGAGGGATCAAGGTGACAAATGCATCATCCAGGATGGACGGGTCGACCAGCACCGGAAGCTCTGCGACCAGGGCCTGATCGAAACATTCGGCCTCGGGGATCCAGAATGAAAGGACCGAAAGCCGGCCGGGATAGAGAAGGTGGCGATAAAGGGAACGGAGGGCGAGACCTCTGGCCCTCCGCAATTTCATCAGAAAATCCGGGACATCGAATTTCCGGACGATTCCCGCCGGAAACCGGACGGCGCCCAAGGGAAACAGCCCCCAGAGATCAACGGGAACCACCAGGCTCTCTCCCCCCTCTCCGGCCCCCGCCCGGGGCTGAAAGGTCAGGGACTCCTTTTTCCGGGACTCCTTCCTGAGGGTGCGCATCCAGCCCTCTCCGGGACTCTTCCAGTAGTCTCCCGCGAGGAGAAGCTCCATCTCCCCCCCGCCGTCTCCGGCAACCGGAACGGGCACGGTCCGTCTCCATTCGGGAGAGGGAGATCCGCGAAGAGGCGCGAACTGGGAAGGAATGTTGGCCAGAATCCGGCTCCAGAAGACCTCGAGGGTCGCGTCGAGCATCCATCGGTCAAGAAGGCTCCGGAGAAAGTCCTCGATCTCCCCGGCCCTTTCCTTAAAAGAGGCAAGATATTGTCCGGAGTCTCCTTCCGGACTGGTTTTCAGGGCAATCACACGGCCCCAGTCGAAGCGGGCGGTCCAGACAAAGAGACTGGCTGCCCGGCTGATCCGGTCGGAAAGAAGAGCCCAGCTCCCCTGGAAGGAGGGAGAGTCCCCCTCCAAGCCGGCCCTGAATTCGGAGCGGCCGGCGGGAATGATCGCTCCCTCCACATAGGTGGAAAGGTCTTCCCAGGATTCCCCCGGGAGGACCTTAGGGAATATCGTCCGGGATTCGTCGTTCTGGAGAATGAGGCCCAGCTCCCGGTGGAGGACATACAACCCGCAGAGGCCCACTTCCCGGCCCTGGGAAGAATTTTCCGATATGAAGACCCTTTCCAGGGCCTGGCGCACAAGCGGAGAGAGCATGGATTCGAAGAAGGCATCGTCGAGTCTGGTTTCAGCCCACTCCAAGTTGATTTCCTCCCCTTGAATGGTTCTGTCCGCCGATTGACGTTGTCCGACAGGAGTCGGGGGTGAGACGGCGGCCTATGTACGTCCTGCCCGGATTCTATCAGGATTTGTCCCAAAGCTTCCACCAGACACTCCGGTGACCCTTGAGACGCTTGATCTCGTTCAGGGCCAGATCGGCGTGGCGAAGCAGAAGATCCGGATCCCCCTTCTCTTCCGGAAATAGAACGACCCCCATGGAGACCCCGACGGAGAGACCGTCGGAGGGGCTCTCCGGAATCATATAGGATCTGGAGAGCGAATCGGAAATCCGTTCCATGAAACCATTAAAATGCGCCATGTCGGAAATCTCGGCCACCACCACGAACTCGTCTCCCCCCAGGCGGCCCACGAGATCGCTTTCCCGGAGAGTCTTCCGGAGACGTCCGGCAATCTCGACCAGCAGATTGTCTCCCGCCGAATGGCCAAATGTGTCGTTGACGGGCTTGAAGTCGTCGAGATCGAGAATCCCCACGACGGCCAGCTTTTTTAGCCTTTCGACCGAGGCCAGAAACTGGCCCATGGCGATACCCATTCCCCGCCTGTTGAGAAGTCCGGTCAGGGGATCGTGAACCGAAAGATCCTCCATCCTTTCAAGGAGTCGCATCCGTTCGATGGCAAAGGCCGCCCGTTCGGAGAGATCTTTCATCAGTTCGAGAAGGACCTGGTCTGAAAAGGGGCCAGGGTCCCGGGCCCCCATGGCCATGACAGCCAGAATCTCCCCTTCCGGTCTTTTGATCGGCCAGCCGGCCACGATTCCGGCCTCACGGAGAGGGGTGGTCCGGAAGGCTCCTGGCAGGGAGGGATCCCTGGAAGGATATAAAATAGAGCAGGCGTTTCCGGTGCCGTAGACCCTTGTCGGAAGCGGAATCTCCCCCTCCGCCGGGGATTGGAGCGGAGGAAGGGGAAAGGCGAGAACGATGGATGACAGCTCTCCCTGAATGATCTTTCTTTCGAAGTGATCCTTCCCGGGAACGAGGAGATCGACAAAGAGCACCCCTTTTTCGACGGAGAGCGTCTCGGCCAGGATCCGGTAGACATCCGACTCGGTTTTCGCAAGGAAAAGGTCGGAAAGGACCCTCTCCGCCACGACCCGGTAATGG
>JAJZGM010000210.1 GCA_021828525.1 Nitrospirota bacterium
ATCATCAGCGACAAAGAAGGTTTCCTCCAGGAGATCGTGGCCGTTCAGGGAGCGGTCGATTCCCATCGCCCGGCAGAGAAGACCCGGGCCCCGGGTCTTCTCCGGGAGGCCCTCGAGGGGTTCGAGCGCCCGCAAGAGGATCGCGCAGGCCCGACCCTCTCCTTCGGTCACGATGTTCATGCAGTAGTACATTCCGTAGATCATGTAGACATAGGCGTGGCCGGGGGGGCCGAACATGACCTTCGTGCGGGGGGTCATTCCCCGGGCGGAGTGGCAGGCCTTGTCCTCCGGCCCCAGATAGGCCTCGACCTCCACGATCCTTCCTCTTCGGACGATCCCCTCATGGATTCGAACCAGCTGTTTTCCCAGAAGATCCCGGGCCACAGACTCCGTTTCCCGGTCGTAGAAGGGGCGGGGAAGGGGAGACGGGAGGCCCGGTGATGTATTATCGGTCATCGGAACCTTGCGTCAGGAGGTCTTTCCGGGTTTTCTGAAGGGCCACCGGAAGGCATCGGCGTCAGGCAGATCGATTCCTTCGGTCCGGGCGTAGTCGAGATGGCGGACGATCTCCCCCTTGAGCCACTCCTTGACGTGGCTTCCCCGGATCTGGAGCCGGGGGACCCGGTCTATCACGTCGATGGCCAGGGAGAAACGATCGATCTGGTTGTTGATCGCAAGCTGGAGGGGAGTGTTGATGGATCCCTGCTCCTTGTAGCCCCGAACGTGAAGATTGGCGTGGTTCGTCCGTCGGTAGGCGAGCTTGTGGATCAGCCAGGGATATCCATGGAAGTTGAAGATGATCGGACGGTCCTTGGTAAAGAGAGAATCGAAATCCCTGTCGGAGAGACCGTGGGGATGTTCCGACTGGGGGACGAGACGGAAGAGGTCCACGACATTTACGAAACGAATCCTAAGATCAGGAAACCGCTCCCGCAGAAGGGCCGTCGCGGCCAGAGCTTCGATGGTCACGATATCCCCCGCAGCGGCCATCACCACGTCGGGTTCCTCATCCTGATCGTTCGAGGCCCAGTCCCAGAGGCCGATTCCCTGAGTGCAATGGCGGATTGCCTCCTCCATGGGAAGGAACTGAAGGTGAGGCTGCTTGTCGGCCACAATGACATTGACGTAGTCGGTGCTCCGGAGACAATGGTCCGCCACGCTCAGAAGACAATTGGCATCGGGGGGCAGGTAGATCCGTGTGACCTTGGGGCTCTTGTTGGTGATGACATCGAGAAAACCCGGATCCTGGTGGGTGAAGCCATTGTGGTCCTGGCGCCAGACAGTCGAGCTCAGGAGGATGTTGAGCGAGGAGACGGGGGCCCGCCAAGCGACGTCGGTCCGGGCTTTCTCAAGCCACTTGGCATGCTGATTGACCATGGAGTCGATAATATGGGCGAAGGCCTCGTAGGTGTTGATAAGGCCGTGGCGTCCGGTCAGGAGGTAGCCTTCGAGCCATCCTTCCAGGGTATGCTCGCTCAGCATCTCCATAACGTGGCCATCCGGAGAAAGGAATCCTCCGTCGGCGTCGACCGGCAGACGCTCCGCCATCCATGCCTTTCCTGAGACCTCGTAGAGGGCCTGAAGGCGGTTGGAAGCGGTCTCGTCGGGACCGAAGACCCGGAAATTCTGGGGATTTTCCTTCATGACGTCCCGAAGGAACTCTCCCAGGATGAAGGTGTTCTGATCCTCGCGGATGGCCGGGGCAGGAACGGAGGCGGCATAGTTCCGGAAGTCCGGAAGCCGGAGCGGCACGCGGAGAAGCCCGCCGTTGGCATGGGGATTAGCGCTCATGCGGCGTCTTCCCTTGGGGGCAAGCTCCCGGATCTCCTCCCTGATTCTTCCCTTCTCATTGAAGATGGTCTCCGGATGATAGCTCTTGAGCCAGGTTTCGAGGATCTTCAGATGGGCCGGGTTGGTCGCTACATCCAGGACCGGGACCTGGTGGGCTCGCCAGAATCCCTCGATGTGATGTCCGTCCACCTCTTTCGGAGCGGTCCATCCCTTGGGAGTCCGAAGGACGATCATGGGCCACCGGCTTCGTTCCGGTTTTCCCGACTCCCGGGATTTTTTCTGGATGGAGCGCATTTCGGCGAGGCATCGCTCCATTGTCCGCGCCATGAGGCGATGCATGGACAAGGGATCGTCGCCTGAAACTATATGAGGCGTATAGCCATACCCTTCGAAGAGCTTCTGGAGTTCATCCTCGGATATGCGGGAAAGAATCGTGGGGTTGGCAATTTTGTAGCCGTTCAGGTGAAGGACGGGAAGGACGGCCCCATCCCGGATGGGGTTCAGAAACTTGTTCGAATGCCAGGAGGTGGCCATGGGCCCCGTTTCGGCCTCTCCGTCTCCCACCACCGCTACGACCAGAAGATCGGGATTGTCGAATGCGGCCCCGTATGCGTGGGAAAGGCTGTAGCCCAGCTCCCCCCCTTCGTTGATGGAGCCCGGAGTTTCGGGGGTGCAGTGGCTGCCGACCCCTCCCGGATGGGAGAAGAGACGGAAGAATGTTTTCAGACCTTCTTCGTCTTGGCTCCTGTCCGGGTAAACCTCCGAGTAGGTCCCTTCGATATAGGCGTTGGCCAGGGAAGCCGGAGCGCCGTGGCCCGGACCGCTGATATAAAGCACATCGATGTTGTGGCGGCGGATGAGGCGATTTGTGTGGACCCAGACGAAATTCTGTCCGGGATCGGATCCCCAATGGCCCAGGAGACGGGCTTTGATGTGAGTGGGTTCCAGAGGATTGCGAAGAAGGGGATTCTCCCTGAGATAAAGCATCCCCAGGGAGAGATAGTTGGCCGCATTCCAGTAGCCGTTGAGCGCCATGATCTCCTTTTCGTCGGGTTCCTTGGCCATGGAAGGGGTCTCCTTGATAGAGGTGGAAGGAGAAAGCAAGAATGGTGTCCGCAATTCTTCTCAACCATACTCCATTCGACCCCATTTTGAACATCAGGAGAAATTACCCTGGGGCTCA
>JAJZGM010000017.1 GCA_021828525.1 Nitrospirota bacterium
TGACATCGCCACAAAGACACGCGTCTTCCTGTGGCGATCGAGTGGAGAGACAAGAAAAATCTGGTGGCCGAGGTGGTTTCCCTGGTGGGAACCCCCACCGCTTGTCCTCATTGTCCCCACCCGGAGATCCAACGATGGGGCCATGCGTCCGGGCTCCCGCGATATCGGTGCCCCATGGGTGCAAACGGACCTTTGGTCCGCTGATGGCTCACCGGGCCGTCAACCCGAGAAAGGGGATTCGGGTGTTGGCCCGGTGTCACCCATATCCAGAATGTGAACGCCTACCATTCGCGCCTGAAAGGGTGGATGCTTCGCTTCCATGGAGTTGCAACAAGCTACCGGGCCCATTATCTAGGATGGAGACGGATGATAGAACGGTTTGGTAATCATCTTACCTCCGGTCTGTGGTTGACTCTCACGGTCGGTCAGCCTGAGGTGCAACAAGAGTGGGGAACATAGCCTTGTTTATTGAATGATCACCCCAAAAATTCTTTCAGAATTCGGATATCGAAGATGAAGCTAGGAGGTGGAAAATTTGATTCTTCTTCTGGCCATGGAAATCCCTGGTATTGCCGGAAACACCCGGATCCAAAGATTGATCTGGGAGAGGGGATCTGGTAAGGTAAGAGAATGCTGATCAGCTTTTTGGTGGAAGTGTCTTTTTCATCTCCGGTATCTCAAGCAGGAGCAGTCCGCAGGTTCCAGACGACTGTTTCTTTCATCTCAGAGGCCCCGCTTATCCCGAACCAGGATTATTGATGACGCCTCGCCATCATGTTGGAATCATCCGATTTCCCGGAACGAACTGTGACCTGGACACGTGGGAGGCGATTTCCCTTGTTCCCGGACTTGATCCGGTCTGGGTGTCCCACAAGGAAAAGGATGCCGGTGATCTTGCGGCCATCATCCTTCCCGGAGGCTTTTCATACGGAGACTATTTTCGTACGGGGGCCATTGCCGCTCGTTCCCCTGTCATGGACCTGGTGGGGGACTTTGCCCAAAAGGGCCATCCTGTTCTGGGTATCTGCAACGGCTTCCAGATCCTTGCCGAAGCCGGAATCCTTCCGGGGACCCTTCTTCCCAATAGCGAACGAACCTTTCTCTGCCAGGAAGAATCTCTCGTGATTGAAAACTGCCGGACTCCCTTCACGGCCCTTTTTAATCCCGGGACTCCGCTGACCCTTCCGATCGCCCATCAGGAGGGCCGCTTCTTCATCGATCCCGACCGGCTCCAGGAGATTGAAAAAAAAGGCCAGGTGCTCCTCCGATATCTCAAAAATCCCAACGGTTCACTCCGTGAGATTGCCGGATTGACGAATGTGACCGGAAATGTCGTCGGCCTCATGCCACATCCGGAAAGGCGGGCCTCCTCTCTTTTCGGAAGGCCCGACGGTCTCTTGTTTTTCCAGTCTCTCGCCCTTTATCTCGAGCGTCAAAGTCTTCGGACCCTTTCCGAGGCGCACTGAACATTATCGAAGAGCACGCATGACTGCCGACACTGTCTCACGATTCAAAATACCTGCCCATGAAATGGAGCGGATCAGATCCCTTCTTGGCCGGGATCCGAATTTGACCGAAGAGGCTGTTTTCTCGGCTCTCTGGAGTGAACACTGCAGCTACAAGTCAAGCCGCATCCATCTGAGCAAGTTCTCCTCAAAGGGACCACGCGTCCTCAAGGGACCCGGTGAAAATGCGGGTGTTGTCCGGGTGACTTCCCGGACCGGGATCGCCTTTAAGATGGAGAGCCACAACCATCCGAGCTATATCGAGCCGTTCCAGGGGGCGGCCACGGGTGTCGGCGGGATTCTCCGGGACATCTTCGCGATGGGCGCGCGTCCCGTGGCCCTGACGAACAGCCTGGTCTTCGGTTCTCTCCGCCAGCCCCGTCAAATGACATTGTTCCGCCGGGTCGTGGCCGGGATCGCAGCCTACGGAAACTCCATCGGGGTTCCCACCATGGGCGGGGAGGTCTGGTTCGACGAACGTTATGCGAAAAATATTCTTGTGAATGCCTTTGCCCTGGGTCTGGTCGCCGAAGACGGGATCATGAGTGCCGTTCCACCCCCGAAACCCCTTCTCGCCGTCTACCTTGGCAACAAGACCGGCCGTGACGGTGTCTCGGGGGCGGCCATGGCTTCCCGCAGTTTTTCGGATGGCGACACCGATCTCCGGCCCCAGGTCCAGGTGGCCGATCCCTTTGTCGGGAAAAAGGTCATGGAAGCGACCCTGACGATCATCCGGGAAGGACTGGCTGGAGCCATCCAGGACATGGGAGCGGCCGGACTGACCAGTTCATCGGTTGAAATGGCCTCAAAGGCAGGATTGGGGATCGAGATCGATGTGGCCAGGGTTCCTCTTCGAGATTTCTCCATGGAACCCTGGGAGATTCTCCTCTCCGAATCACAGGAGCGGATGCTCCTTCTTGTGGAGGAGGCGCGTGTCGACAGGATCCTCGATATCGCAAGGGAAAGCCAGGTTTCGGCGGCTGTCGTCGGACGGATCATTTCCGATCCCGTTTTTCGGGTCAGAAAGGCCGAGACGGTTTTTGCCGAAGTTCCAGTTCCCTATCTGACCGACGAGGCCCCCCTTTATGACCGGCCGGCCAGGGCCCGAATCCACTCCCCCTCCCCTTCGCCCCATCACTTTCCTTCTGAGGCCGGACGCCACTCCATTGTGGAGCTCTTCCATCGTCTCCTCGACCACCCCAACGGGGGATCGGCCGAATGGATTTCCCGACAATTCGACTTTGAAGTGGGGACCCGGACGCTTCTTTCCCCCGGGCATGATGTGGCCGTTGTCGATCTCCGGGAGGAGGAGCATGCCGTGGCAATCTCCATGGCAGGATTTTCCCACCCCCTGACTCGGGATCCCGGCCGGGGTGCCATGCTTCTGGTGGCCAAATGCGTCACCGATCTCGCCGCCGTCGGAGCCTGGCCTGTCGGGCTCACCGATTGCCTCAACTTCGGGAATCCTGAACGTCCCGAAACCATGTCGGACTTTGTCCTGGCTGTCTCCGGGATTGCCGATGCCACAAAACGCCTGGGCATTCCCGTCGTCTCAGGAAATGTGAGCTTCTATAACGAGACTGACGGAATCTCGATTCCGCCAACCCCCATCCTTGCCACCTGTGGTCTTCTTTCGGACCGGAGACGGCTTGTTCCGGGAAAAACCTTCCGGGCAGGACTCTCCCTGGCCCTGGCCGGACCCTCGCATGACCTTTCCCTGGGAGGCTCTTACCTCGACTGGATTCTTGATGAACCGGAGCCGGATCCCGTGCCTCAGGTGGACTGGGAGACCCTTGCGCGTCTCCAGCCCTTCATGAGCATCCTTTTGGCCGGCCGGACACTCTGTGCCTCCCGGGCCATCGGGCGAGGGGGACTCCTCCGTTCCCTGCTTCAGATCGTTTCGGGAGGAACGACCCTGGGGGTGGCACTCTCCCTCCCGCGCCTCGACAACCCTCTCCAGACCTTTTTCTCGGAGGCGCCCGGACGGATTCTCCTCGCCTTTGAGCCAGAACACGCTCGCTTCATCGAACAGTCGGCAAGGGAATTTGGCATCCCCCTCCGGACGATCGGAATCACGGTCCCCCATCTCTGGAACATTCGATACCAGGACCGGGAAGGACGCTCCAAGGAGCTTTCCGACTCTCCCGAACAACTCAAGAGACGTTATTCTGCCTCACTTACCGGCCAGATGGAGGAACTTCCCTGATGGATCCGTCCCAGGAGTCCGGGGCTCCGGACTCCCCCTTTGACAAACTGAAAGAAAAGTGTGCTGTCTTCGGTATATTCAACCATGCCGAAGCCGGGAATCTGACCTATCTCGGCCTCTATGCCCTCCAGCACCGCGGCCAGGAAGGTTGCGGAATCGCCACCATGGACAGCGGGCGCCTGATCATCAGAAAGGGAGAGGGTCTGGTTTCCGAGTTCTTCCGGGAATCGGTCATCAGCGAACTCAAGGGGAGCGCGGCGATCGGCCATAACCGGTACTCCACCGCAGGCTCCGACTCCCAGAGGAATCTTCAGCCGCTTTCCGCCTACTTCAGCGATGCGTCGATGGCCCTTGTCCACAACGGCAACCTGACGAACGCCCTGGAACTCCGAAAAGTCCTGGAGGAAGAGGGAGCCCTTTTCACGACCGATGTCGACACCGAGGTCCTGGTCCACATGATCGCGAGGAGTCGTGGAGAAGATTTCGTCTCCCGGATGGAGGCCGCCCTTGCCTCTGTCAAGGGCTCCTACTCCCTGCTTGCTCTTCTTCCCCATGCCCTGATCGGCATTCGCGATCCTCACGGCTTCCGTCCACTTTCCATCGGAAAGCTGGGAGACTCCTATGTCCTTGCCTCGGAAACCTGCGCCTTCGACCTGATCGGGGCCAAATACCTCCGGGATGTGGAACCGGGTGAAATGGTGGTCATCACAGACTCGGGAATCGAGCATTTCCGTCTTTTCCCCAAGATCCGGAGCGCGTCCTGCATCTTCGAGCTGATTTACTTTGCCCGTCCCGACAGCCGGGTCTTCGGCATTCCCGTTTACCAGGCAAGAAAGCGCCTGGGAAGACGGCTGGCCTTGGACGCCCCCGTCGAGGCGGACATTGTCGTTCCCGTTCCCGATTCGGGGCTGGCCCCGGCCTTGGGCTACTCCGAGCAGTCGGGAATCCCGATCGACATGGGGCTGATCCGGAACCACTACGTGGGACGGACCTTCATCGAACCCCGTCAGTCGATCCGGCATTTTGGAGTCAAGATCAAGCTCAACGCCGTTCCTGAGCTTCTGGCCGGAAAAAGGGTCGTGGTCATTGACGACTCCATCGTGCGCGGAACAACAAGCCGGAAAATTGTCTCGATGCTCAGGGAGGCGGGGGCCCGGGAGATTCATATGCGGGTGACCTCGGCGCCGATCCACTTTCCCTGTTTTTACGGGATCGACACACCGAACCGTGGTGAACTGATCGCCTCCACGCATTCCCTCGACGAAATACGCCGCTACCTCAAGGCCGACTCCTTGGCCTACCTCTCTATCGAGGCCATGGAAGAGGAGGTCGCCTTGAGCCAGACCTTCCGTGAAGGCGAGCCGCGAAACGCGGGATCCTATTGCAAGGCCTGCTTCGACGGCAATTATCCCATCGCCTTCACCCAGGAAGAGAGAATCCAGTACGGCCTGTTCGAACGCCCGGTCCGGTAGCTTCCCGACATCGCCGGCACGGACACAGCCAGGAGGCCATGTGAAGGTCCTTCCCTCCGGAACCGGCAAAAATCCTGTTCCTCCTCCCTTAAGGACCGCCTGGAGCATGTTCGAGGAGACCTTGGCCCAGCTCCGGGAGGTCGTCTTTCCCCGGATAGAATGGTTCAGGGTGTGGTTCAGGCTCAGGAGGGTGGCCCGGAGCAAGGCGGATCTTCTTTCCAGACTGGGAGAGTTTGCCGCTGGGACGGGACTTCAGGATTACTGGCCCAATACCGGGACCCATCATCCGAAGATGAATGCCTTAATCGAAAGGATCCGGGAAACAGAACTCCTCGAAACCCATCTGAGAGACTGGATGGAATATCTCGAGGACCGTGAGACCTCCGGTCTCCTGGCGCGTCTCCAGGAAGACCTCTCGCGCCGGACTGTCTTTCCTCAGACGATCGTGGTGACCCCGGACTCCCCCTACCTGGGCCTTTCCTTAAACGACATCCGGAAGACTGCCACTTCGGAGGGAACCATTCCACTGACGGCCCTTCGCGGAAACCTCTCGGTCGAACTCGGCCCCCGTCTTCCTCTGGTGGCGGGAGACCGACTCGTCATGCTTTCTGCCTGGAAAAAGCTGCGCGAGGTTCCTCCCTCTTCCGGGCTTTTCAAGCTTGATGGATCCAGCGACCCGGGAGCCGGTTTTTCCTGATCCTTTTTTACCCCCGAGGTTACAGAGTCCCGTCAGACAACCACTCCCTCGAGACCCGCCTTCGTGCAGGAACGAACCATGATAGAGACGACGTCCCCCGGTTCCGGAAGCGGCCGGTCACACTCCATGGTGGCCCGGACGTGCCGGAACTGGGGAGAACGGCCGGAGACCCGTTCCATGGAGGGATCGACGCGCTCAACAAGGACTTCCTGGAGCTCCCCCACCTGACTCCTGTTCTTTTCGAGGATCAGGGCGTCAAGGTGTTCCTCAAGACGCCGGAACCGGGCAACCGAGAGTTCCCGGGAGGGCATGTCCGTCCAGCTGTGGGCGGGAGTTCCGGGTCGGGGGGAGTAAATGAAACAGAAGGCTCCGTCAAAGCGGAATTCTTCCACGGCTTCAAGTGTTTTAGCAAAGTCTTCCTCCGTTTCTCCGCAGAACCCGACGATCAGGTCTGTTGTCAGCGAAACGTGGGGAAGCGCCTCCCGCAAGCGCGAGACCCAGTCCCGATAGAGGGCCAGCGAATATCCCCGGTCCATCCGGGAGAGCAGCTCATCGGAACCCGACTGGAGGGGCAGATGAAGGTGCGGCATGACTTTTTCGCACTCTTTCATGGCAGAGATCATGCCCTTGTCCATGTCCGAAGGATGGGAGGTCGTAAAGCGGATCCGGAGAAGTCCTTCAATGGCATTGACGGACCGGAGAAGGTCTCCGAAGGACTCTTTCGTGGCTGAATTTTTCCCGTAGCCGTTGACATTCTGTCCGAGAAGGGTGACCTCCCGATATCCCAAGGCGACAAGCTCCCGGATCTCCTCCACGATCGCGGCGACAGGGCGGCTCCGTTCAGCCCCCCTTGTCCGGGGAACGACGCAATAGGCACACGCCTTGTCGCAGCCCTCCTGCACGGTCACAAGGGCCGTGACTCCCGGAGGCCTGATGGCGGGAGGCGTCGTCATTTCGGGAAGTTCATAGTTCCGGCCCAAAAGGACCCTCCTTCCCTCTCCGGAAGTGCGAAGATCTCCCAGCATGGGAATCAGGTTCCTGACCTGGGAGGGACCAGCGATCAGGTCAATTTCCGGCATGAGCCGGTGGAGGTTTTCCTGTTCCCGTTCGGCCATGCATCCGGTGACTGCCAGAACCACGGATCCGTTCCCTTTTTTGTGCTGCCTCAGGCGACCGAGGTCTGAGAGGGCTTTCTGGTCGGCCTTGTCCCGGACCGTGCAGGTATTGACCAGGATCACCGAGGCCCGGGCGGGATCGTCGACGGCCCGGAAACCCGCCTCGGCCATGAGACCGGCCATCCGTTCCGAGTCGTGGACATTCATCTGGCAACCGAAGGTTTTTATATAGTAGGTATCGGAGACAGTCGGAGCGTCATCAGCCATCAATCGGTCTTTCTTTGAAAGGGTGGGGAAAAGACATCATCACAACCGTCCTTCTTCCCTGTCCTGGTCGTCCAATAGACGGCTGTGGCGGACAAGAAAGACATCGAGTCTCATCCAGTCTCCGGGTCCCAGAGAAGAAACCCTGAACGAAAGAGCTCGAAGGACCTCTTCATCTCCGGGGGCGTTCTTCAGAATCTCGAGAAACTGCAGAGGGGTGAGATCAAGAACCCGGAGGATTTCCTCGTCCATCGGGCAGGGAAAGACATAGTCTCCCAATGTGCCCCAAAGGCGCATGCGTCCCTTGTCGATCGCCCGAGCCAACCACGGGATCCCCATCAGAAGGGTCCGTCCGCTCCGGGGAAGGGCTGGGGCGCCGGACGGATGGCTCAATCCTTCAGGGCCTCCACCACATAATGGTAGGAATAGAGGTCGTGGGAGCGGATCCTTGTAAATCCGGCGTCGATCAGAAGGTCGTAGAGGGAGACCTCGGAGGCCCGCTCGTCGACAGGTGGCCCAACGGGGGTCTCTTCCTTTTTCCAGTCGATGACGAAAAGCTGTCCCGCCGGTTCCAGAATCCGGAAAATCTCTCCGAAGATCTCCCTGGGATGGGAAAGCTCGTGATAGACATTTGCCATCCAGACGAGCGCCATCGATTCATCGGAAAGGCCGATCCGGTCGGCTGTCCCGACCATCGTCCGGACTGGAAGATCCCGATTCCGTTTTTTTCGCTCGGCCTCGAAGTGCTCGAGCATCTCCGGCTGGAGCTCGATAGCGTGGCATGTTCCCCGTCCCGCGAGAAATTCGCAGAGGGGGAAGAAAAAATACCCCGATCCCGTCCCGATCTCGGCCGCATCGCCATGCTCGTAGGACCGGATCAGGGGGAGGAGACGGGAAGGATCCTGGAAGGAGAGCCGTTCCGGATCATGAAGTCTCGCCACATGACGGTGGTCAAAGAGATGAGCCAAGAAAGCCTCCTCGAAAAATAATAGTCAATGTCTTCACAATCCTCATTCTACAACAAACTCCGGCGGTGTTCACCCGCAAAGGAGAATTCCCTGCGGAAGAGCTCCATTTTTGTGGTAAGATTTTCGGCTTGAGTTCACTTCTCTGACCTGGGGTCGACAATGAAAATTATCCACAGATATCTTTTTCTGGAACTTCTGACCCCGTTCTTCCTGAGCCTGTTCGTTCTCGTCATCCTCCTGCTGACCCAGCAGGCCCTCATGATCATGAACCTTCTGGTCAACAAGGGGCTCTCCGTCGAGACGGTTTTCCGGCTTCTGGCGATGATTTTCCCTCAGTTTCTCAGCATGATCATCCCCGTCTCGGTCCTGACAGCGTCAACCGCCACCTTTCACCGTCTGGCTTCGGACGGGGAGATCATCGCTCTCAAGGCCTCCGGGATCTCCCTCTCCCGCCTTCTCCTGCCGCTCTTTCTCTTTGCCGCCATTGGCTTCGGGACAAACTTCTACCTCTCTCTCAAGGCTATGGAAACCCAGGGGCTCTCCCTCCAGGACCTTCTTGTGCGGGTCTTCCAGAAAAAACTCTCCCTGGCTATCAAGCCCCAGTCTTTCAACAATTTCATGGGCCGTTTCATCATCTACGTCGAGCGGATGCCCACATTGTCCCATCTCGACGGTGTTTTCATCTACCAGAAGGGAAAGAAGCCGGGAGAAAGCACCGTTATCTTTTCCCGGGCCGGAGATCTTTTAAACGAGCAGCATCCTCCTGGCCTCAGACTCAAGCTTTCCAACGGGACTTTTCTCCAGCAAGGAACGGCCCTGCAGTATATCCGCTTCGAATCCTACGACCTGACCATCCTTGGAAAACGCTCGGACGACCATATCCGGGTCAAAAGCATAAATGAGATCCGGGCCGAGATTCGAGCTTCTTCCCACCCCGATCCCTCCCTCTTCCGGGCCCTCGAGGACCGGTACAAGAACTATACCTACCCCTTTTCCTGCTTTTTCTTTGCCTTTCTGGGAATTCCCTACGGCATCTACACAATGAGGTCGGGGAGGCTCGCCGGATTCGTCTTCGCGACGGTCACCATCATTCTCTTTTACATGATGAATACCCTCGACGACCTCATGGTCGCCAAACGGCTCCTTTCCCCTGCCTCAGCCGCCGTCGCTCCGGACATTATCCTGGGCCTCCTCATGCTCTTCCTTTTGACCCTGGTCTTCCGCGAAGTGGACATCCGGTCGCATCTTCCCCGGATCTCCCTCCCCCATCTCTTCGGGAAAGTCCGTCGTCCATGAGGATTCTCACGCGCCATCTTCTGGGAGAGTACCTCAAGATCTACTTTCTCTCTCTTGTCTCGCTCGAGGCCATCTATCTCGTCATAGACTCTGTCGAGAAGATCAAGAATTTTCTTTCCCACCATGCCCCCTGGTCCCTGATGGGAGAATTCTTTGCCTGGCGGTCAGTCGAGGTGGGATTCCGGGTGATCCCGATGTCGGCTCTCCTGGCGACCATCCTGGCCCTGGGAATTGCCTCCAAGAACCACGAGATCACGGCGATCAAGGCGGCCGGCATCAGCCTCAGGAAGGCCACCTTCCCCATCATCCTGATCGGACTCCTCCTGTCGGGGATCGAACTCCTTCTCAATCTCTGGGTTGTTCCCCACGCCTACCAGATGACCGACATCATCATGGAGGAACGGATCAATCAGGGGAAAAACTGGTCGAGCACAATCCGGAAGAACGTCTGGTTCCGGCACGGCTCCCGGGAAATCTTCCGGATTTCGCGAATCAGGGACGGTGGACGGACCATGGAAGGCGTCACCATCTATCACCGAAATGGACAGGACGAACTCCACTGGTCGATCACCGCCGCAAGCCTCAGGTATGAAAAGGGACAGTGGATTTTTCACCAGGGTGTCCGTACGGTTTTTCACACGGACGGAACTCTTACAGCCACCCCCTTCCCCACACGTTCCTTTCCCCTGGACCGGCGTCCCGAAGATTTCTTCATCCGCAAAACCCATCTCTCTCATTTGACCTACTTTGAACTCGGGCGCTACATCAATCTCATGCGCGCAAATGGTCTCCCCCACACCAACTTCACCGTCCTGCGAGACGGAATCATCGCCTTTCCTGCGGCTTCCTTCCTGATGGTCCTCTTCGCGATTCCCTTCGGGATAAGGGAGGGTCGCCAGGTCGGAATCGCCCGGGGATTTGGGGTGGCCCTTCTTCTCTCTCTCGCCTATTGGACCCTTTATTCCATGGGGCTCGCCCTGGGACGGGGAGGTGTCATTCCGCCCCTTCTGGCAGCCTGGTTTGCCAATATCGTGGTTTTTCTGGTGGGACTGGGCCTTCTCTCCTCAATGAATCGAGTTTCGTAAGCGGGAGGACGGGTCCCGGCTTCCGGCAAGGCTTGACGGGTCGGAAAATGCCATGCAAGGATCAAAGAAGGGCCCCATCTGACCGGCCCCCCTGAGTTTTCAGGAATAAAAGACTTCTGGAGGATCGATGCAGGACAGTAACCGCGTTGCTGTGCTCCTTTTCAATCTCGGTGGCCCCGAAACCCAGGACGAAGTGGAGCCCTTTCTGGTCAATCTTTTCTCCGATTCTGACATCATGGATCTCCCCCCTCTCCTGGGAAAATTTCTTCCACGGCTGATCGCCAGGCTCCGGGCTCCCAAGAGCCGCGGCTATTATGCAGCGATCGGGGGAGGCTCTCCCCTTCGCTCCATCACCGAAGACCAGGCCCGTCTTCTGGAAGAAAGTCTGAACGGAGGTCAATCAGAACGAAGCTTCCGAGTCTTCCTCGCCATGCGCTATGCCTCTCCGCGCCTTTCCCAGATCCTGGCCCCCCTGCTCTCCTTCCGTCCGGACAGGCTTGTCCTTCTTCCGCTCTATCCCCAGAGGTCGACGACCACCACACGCTCCTCATTCAGGGAATTCAAGGCCCTTCTTGGCGGCACCTTGGCCCTTCCGGGGGACCGCCTCCATGTCGTCACAGCCTTCCCGGACTCCCCAGCTTACATCGAAGCCCTGGGAGAGACGGTGATAAAAGCCATCGAAGCTCTCCCCGACAATGGCCACCCGGTGGATATTCTTTTTTCGGCCCACGGGATCCCCGAGTCCCGAATCAGGAAGGGGGACCCCTACCAGCTGGACACGGAAACAACGATGGGGGCCGTCAGCAAATATCTGGAAAGAGTGGTTTCCGGCCGGTCCCTGCGGTTCCATCTGGCCTACCAGAGCCGCGTGGGACCTCTCAAGTGGCTGGGACCGGAAACAAAGAAAACAATCGTGGATTTGGCAACCCGAAGCCGGTGCGTCAACCTTGTCCTGGTTCCCGTGAGCTTCGTCTCGGACCATCAGGAGACTCTTTATGAGATGGACATCACCTACCGCGACCTGGCAAGATCTTCCCGGATTCTCCATTTTGAGCGGGCTCCGGCGCTAAACATCCAGCCTTCCTTTATCAGGGCTCTGGCCCAGCTGACGGAGGAGGCGCTTTCCAATCGTCAGCCGGGGGGAGCTCCCTGTTCTTGCCAATGCGGGGTCTGTCCTGAGAGGTGAAAGGGGTGAAAAAAAGGAAAAAAAAAGGGGAGCCCGAAGGCTCCCCTTTTTTGATTCAGGAATTTTTAAAGCTTGAGCATCCGGATCGTTTCAGCCGGAACGTCGGAAATATAGAGGACACCGTTTTGATAGACGATGGCTCCAGTGTACTGGAAGCGGGCTTCCGAGACATCTCCGTCTTCTTTACCTGAGATGGGGATTCCACCAGTGGACTTGACGCCGCCCGCAACGGTGGTCACCGCGTTGCTGGATAGATCGATTGCCCGGATGGAGGCATTGGAGGAATCACCGACATATAGGGTGTTTCCGTTTAAAGCCAGCGTTACGGGCTGATTGAAGTAGGCAGAGCTTCCCGCCCCGTCATCCGTTCCGGGGAAGCCGGGATGTCCGGCCAGCGTTGAAACGGCGTTAGTGGCGAGAATGACCTTGCGGATCAGGTTGTTCTTGGTATCGGCCACATAGAGAATCGACCCGTCGGGGGTGATGGCCAGACCGCGGGGCTCGCGGAAGCTTGCGGCCGCTCCGATTCCGTCATCGGATCCGGAAGCCAGGGCTCCCTTTCCTGCAACCGTCGAGACGGTTCCGGTGGCGAGATCGATCTTGCGGATCATGTTGTTTCCGGAATCCGAAACATAAAGGGTCTTACCATCAGGGGAGAGGGCTAAAGCCTTGGGGGCATATAACCCGGCTGAAGAACCGACCCCGTCATTGGACCCTGGAAATGCCCGGCCGGCAACGGTGCTCACGGCGTTGGTCGCGAGATCCATCTTCCGGACCCGGTTGTTCCGTGAATCGGCGATGTAAAGGGTCTTTCCGTCAGAAGAGATGGCGAGACCTTCGGGATTGTTGAAACGGGCGGCTGTCCCGACCCCGTCACGCCAGCGTGCATGATGGTTGACACCGGCAATGGTAACGACGGTCGCGGCCCCGCCGCTCACCGTGACCTTGCGGATCATGTCATTTCCGGTATCGGCCACATAAAGGGTTCCGTCTGGCGCCCCGACCATGCCCTGGGCATACTCGAAACGGACCTGGCTGCCTGTCCCGTCGACGGCACCGCGCTCATGGAAGGACCCGGCGATTGTAGAGACGCTCGCTGCACCGGCATGACCTGACATGCCCACAAGCAGACCCGCTGTCACCCCCAGAGCCATCATTGCTTTTTTCGAAGACCTTGTTCCTGTCATCTTTCCGCCCTGCTGTCCTTTGTGCAACAAAGTGTCCTCCTTCGGAAGGTCTGCCCGGGGTCC
>JAJZGM010000211.1 GCA_021828525.1 Nitrospirota bacterium
TGGGTGCCATCTCCCCGGAATAACCCTCGGAGAGATGGTCCATCAACTCCCGGACCAACACCGAGGGCTCCCGGGAGCTCCCGTCCCGGCTTTCGATCCCCACATAGCTGATCCAGAGACGATCCCTGGCCGAGAGGAGGGCCTCCAGGAAAAGGGTCCGGTCGTCGTCGCGGACCGAGCGGTCCCCCGGCTGGGGGCTGGCAACCAGCCAGTCGAAGGAAGGAGGCCAGGAAGGCCGGGGGAAATCGGCATCGTTCATCCCCACAAGACAGACGACACGGAAGGGGATGGAGCGGAGGGGAACCATGCGACCGAAGGTCACCCCCCCTGAAAAGAAGCGGTCGGATCCCTCCCCCGCACCGGCCATTCTCTCGAGATGGCGGGCCAGAACTCCGGAAGAGAGGTTCACCGTGGTTCCGGCCTCCGAAAACCCCCTGGCGAGACGCTCCGGAAGAGCCAGAAGTTCGCGGTCCAATCCACGATCCAGGTCGAGATCGAAAAAATCCTCGAGGATCGTTCGGAGCCGGTCAGGCCATTGGTCTGCGGGACGCGTCCCTGAAAGGGTGTCGATGTGGTCGTCGAGGGTTTCGAAAAAGCTCGCGATGGAGCCGGCGATCGCTCCGTCCGGATCCTCCGGAAGGAACAGGGGGTCAGGGCCGCCTCCGGTCTTTGAAAGCCTCTCCTCCCCGCAGGCATATCCCAAAAGGAGTCGTGTCCGGCCCTCTGCGACCGTATTCTCGTTTCGTCCCGCATAGGGAGCGGGCCGGTCAGATCCGCTTCGCCCCCATCGGATGCCGGAACCCTGGAGGATCTCCTGGAGACGGGCGGGACGGAGCTCCTCCAAACCGAACTTCCTGGCGATGGCAGGGACAGAAAGAAGAAGGAAGATCAGGGGAGCCGTCAGACGGACCGAGGGGAGTCGGAGAAGGAGAAGAAGGGCCTCGAAGGGGGGCTCCTCGAGAAGTTCCCTCCGGTCGGAGATGACAAAGGGGATCTCGGGATCGCCCCCGTCGACTCCGGCCCCCCGGACAGGGGCTCCGAAGACCGACCGGATGATTCCTGTGTAACGGCCGATATCGGGGGCCAGAACGACCACATCCTCGGGAGAAAGTCCGGGGATCTCGGAAAAAAGTCCAAGAAGCCGGTCTCTCAGCATCTCGATCTCCCGGACAGGGCTTGAGCAGCACACCACCTCGATGGAGCGGTCCCGCAAAGGGATGGTCATTTTTTCGAGAGCCTTCTCCCGGACCCTGGCTCCCCTGTCCGAAAGAGTCCGGATATCCTCCTGAAGACCACCGAGAAGGGTCTCCGGGGCAGGGGGAAACATTCTTTCCGTCTCGGGAAGGTCGGAGAGGCTCTGGTGGAGGACCCGGAATTGTTCCCCCCAGGAGGAGAGGAGCGGGTTCCCGGTCTCCAGGTAGACCTCCTGACCACTCGGAGCCTGATCCCGCATCCTTGCTGACACGATGTCCCCCCAGTATTCTTCGCAAGGGTTTTGAAAATAGAAATGGATCTCGCAGAGACCTCTCTCTCCCAGGGTCCTGAAAAAGTGGAGGTCGACTGGCGCCATCCCCGTAAGACCAAAGAGGGAGAGACGGGGCGGAAGGAGCCCCGCAAGTTCCCGCCCCCCGTTTTGGAAGTAAGCTTCCATCATCCGGGCCCGATGGAGGGGACGGGAGCCTCCGGCCAGATGGCGCCAAAGGATGGCGGGCCACCCCTCCGGTTCGGCCCCGTCCTCCCAGGCTAAAAGAAGGCTGGGACGATAGATCATGGAACGGTCGAAAAGGTCGGCCAGAAGGGCTGAGAGTTCGTAGAGGCGTTTCTCGGGGATTCCCCGGCCCAGAAATCCCCTGACTTCGGCAAAGGACGGAAGGGAGAGAAGGCCGGGGAGAGATTCGAAAAGGCGAAGCAGAAGGGTCTCTTTGTCGAAGTGGACCGGATGGCGGGGATTCCCGTAGGCCCGCTCGATGAGGTCACGAATGAAGCGGCCGGCAAGGGGAAATGCCAGGTTGGCACAGACCCCTGTCTGCCCGGAGATCCGGTAGGTGAGCCAGCGCCCGATGACCGGGTTCTGGGGAATGAGAATTTCCGGCCGAAGGGGATCTACACGCCCCTCCCTCGCCCACCCTGTCATGCGGTCGACAAAGAGATCTGCAAGAACCTCAAGTCTCTGACTTTCGTAAAGATAGAGCAAACCAACCTCCCGCAGGTCAGTTGAGCCTCCCCTCCCCGGCCGATTTCCTCTCGGGTGGAAGATTCCCGCGCACCGGAAAGATCAAGGACGCGTCACCCTCTCCCCCCCACCGGAATCAGGATCTTCCCCAGTCCCCCATCATACCCCAACGGGGGATCCCTTTCCTCCCCGGAGAAATTCCCCCCTGCCGACTCCTTCCTGAAATCATAAAAGGCCGGCCCCTTCCGGGATCGGCCTTTTTGAAATTCCTAAAAATTTCTGGACGACCTTCAGACGCCCCGGGAATTGGTCTTCATCTTGTGGATGAGACGTCCCATTTCCAGGATCTTGGGGGCCGAAAGGTCACGGACTGTCAGGTTTGCCTCCTCGTCGCCGGCATAGGAGCAGAGGGCGATGGTATAGCAGCTTGTCCCTCCCCGGATAATCTTGAGGGCGATATTGGAATAATGGCAGTGCACCCCCACAAAAAGACAGACGTCGATCTTGTTGTGCCAGATCGTGAGGTTCGGATGGTTGGGGTTGATCTCCGATTCGGGTTCGATCTTCGGATATTTCGGACGGTAGTCCGGCATGGGAATGATCCGGATTCCATTGGACTCTGCCACCTCACGGACAGCATCGGCGACACGACGGGTCTCCTCCGTAAATTGCCAGAGGACCATCGGACCGGGGAAAAAGGTGGGAACCTTGGCGTGGGCGAGTTTTCGGGCCGCTTCCTCGAGAACCTGCGCTTCCGGGAGGATACGACCCTCGACGGTTATCG
>JAJZGM010000212.1 GCA_021828525.1 Nitrospirota bacterium
TGAGCCCTGCGGGCTGACGCAAATGTATGCGATGCGTTATGGAACACTGCCTGTGGTCAATCCGACGGGAGGTCTCAGGGATACTGTGGCGGACGGAAAAACGGGGATATGGATGGACGAATTGTCAGAGAACGGGATCAGAAAAGCCATTTTCAAGGCCCGGACCCTTTATCTTGAAGGTCACGAGATAAAGGGGATGAGGGCCAGGGCCATGGCCGTGGACTCGAGCTAGAAAAATCGTGCAAGAGAATACATCCGCCTCTACCGAGGGCTCATGGAAACCCCTCCATGGCACAATCCGCTCGACTAGAAGATTCCTTCGAACCCTGACCTTCCGCCGACGGTTCTGCGGACGGGAACCGCCCAAGGCGGGGAGCGGCGGAGGTTTCACCGCGATGAAGCAAGAAACTCCCGCCTAGCCTTTGGGGACTGGCGGGAGCAGTTCATTTGGGGTTGATCCGGTTTGCTGCCCGAATGGCCCGGATCATGGCCGCCCCGCCGATCACGAAAGCCAACAAGACGCCTCCGATCACGATATAATCCATTGCGTTCCAGGATCCAGTTGATGATGCTCCCATGATTTGCTCCTTGACTTTAGTTTTTTTGGACCTCTAGGGAATGCGGCCTTCTTTTTTCAATCTGTCGATATTCAGAATATAAATTCTGTTGTTCTCGATCCTGAGGATCCCGGCCTGGACGAAAGCCCCGAGGGAACGGGAGACAGTTTCGCGACTGATCCCGGAAAGGGAGGCGAGCTCCTGGCGGGTAAACCGGTCGTTGATGAAAGATATCCCGCCTTCCTGTTCCCCTTCCTTTTCGTGAAGTTCAAGCAGGGTCCGGGAGACTTTTTCGTAGGCATCGCCGTAGGCCATGTGCATGAGCTTGCCGTCCGTTTCCCGGAGCCTGGCCGAAAGGGCGGACAAAAGGCGAAGTGTGATCTCCGGATATTCCCTGATCAGGCGGAGAAAAGGCTCCTTTTCAATCGCGATCACGCGTGTGGGCTCGAGGGCAGAGACATTTGCAGTCCTTGTCCCATTATCCCACAGGGACACCTCTCCGAAAAAGTCTGGAGGATAAACGACGGCAAGAATGATCTCTCGTCCCTCCCTGTCTTCGATGGAGACCTTGACCGAGCCGGAAAGCACAAGGAAAAGTTCGGATCCCAGGTCGTTGGCCTGGATGATCCGGTGGGAGGAGCGATAGTTCCGGATTCGGGAAAAGGAGGAGATCTGGTCGAGAAGAGGGTCGGGAAGGCCATGAAAGAGAGGAATACCTCCCAACGTCTCACGAAGGGGAGGAAACTCCTGGAGGTCGCGATTGGTCAATGGACACCGCTCCCGGGAGAGGGTGGGACAGGGATGGATTTTTTCGTTCCTGGCATGGGCAGGGTCAACCTCTCCTTCTGGTGGACAATTGAAGATCTGGCCGGCCGGACTCTTCGAACGGCTCACCTAAAAGTATAGTGGGAATTTTCCCAAACCGAAAGGGCGTCCTCTCTCCCGGCGAAAATCGTTTCGGGAGTCTCCTGAAGTGGAGGCCTTGAGAACTTTGGCAAAAAAACCGAAGAAATATTTGAAATGTGATCATTGATCGTGTACACTTCGCATCGGAAATATCCCCGGAATGGAGGCTTCATTCATCTCCTCCGGCTGGAGTATTGCTAATTGCCACTATGAATTCTTTTCTGGATCCTTCAAGGGCCTGACGGGTCTTCGGAAGGTGGAGGTCAAAGTCGGGGTTTCGACAGGATGCCCCTGGACATTCCTGGATTCTTGTTCGGCCGGAATCTGTCCGAAGTCTTGATCCGGTTTTCCGGTTTCGTCAAGGAGGCGTGATGCATTTACTCAAGAGAAAGTTTGTTTGTGGAGGGGCCTGTTTTGCCTTGATCGCTCTTTCAGCCTGCGCGACACAGGTTGCGGCGCCCCCATCAACAAACTCTCCCATGTCAAAAAATAAAAAAACGGCTCTGCCACTCCTTTCACGGAACTTTCCCTTGACTTCTCATCCGGAAACCAAGGCTGTGGCCCCGCCAGCTCCGATCTCTCCTTCCTCCTCCACCGTTCCCCCGCCAGTCGCTGAAAAAACTTCTGCTCCTGTTCTCTTCCCCATCACCCCGGATGATCCGAGCATTCAGCTCTATATCGACTATTTCCAGTATGCGGACCACCGCCGTTTCAAGGAATGGCTCGAGCGATCACACGAGTACCTTCCCTATATCCAGCAAACATTCCGGGAGATGGGACTTCCAGAGGACCTGGCCTATGTCTCCCTGATAGAGAGCGGCTTCAGCGCAAGGGCCTATTCGAGGACGGGGGCGGTAGGACTTTGGCAGTTTATGCGGGGAACAGGTGTCAAGTACGGACTCAAGGTCAACTATTGGATCGATCAGAGGCGGGATCCGATCCTGGCCACTCGCTCGGCTGCGCAGTATCTGAAGGATCTTCATGACGAATTTGATTCGTGGGAACTTGCTCTCGCCGCCTACAACGCTGGTGAAGGACGTGTGGCCAATGCGGTTTCGCGGGCCGGGACCAAAAATTACTGGAAGCTTCGCCAGACACGTGAATTTTCCTCGGAAACACGCAATTATATCCCCAAGCTGATCGCGGCCATGACGATTGCAAAAAATCCCGCCAGATATGGATTCACGGACCTTGCCTACCATCCTGCGGTTATTGTCCGACAGAAGGCAATCCATCGCTCCGTTGAAATCCGGAGGTTGGCCAGGGCCATGAACATGTCCGTCCCGGAGTTTCTCGTGTACAATCCCCAGTTCATCCGGTGGGCGACCCCGCCCAGACTGGCCTCCGTGACCGTCAATGTTCCCGTCGGACTGGAAAAGGGATTTTCAAAACGTCTGTCTTCGCTTCCAGCGACCGCCATCAATCCGGATGTTCCGGTGTACCGGGTCGAGTCGGGAGACTCGCTTTGGTCCATTGCGCACAGG
>JAJZGM010000213.1 GCA_021828525.1 Nitrospirota bacterium
ATTGACCCGTCCCGCGCCACCTTTGGAGAGAACCCATTGTCGGGCACGAACCAGGACCGGATCGTCGACATCGAATCCGGAGAGCTTGAGTGCAAAATAAGCCTTGACCGTGGCGCTGATATCGGGGTCGCCCTCCTTGAAGAGGGGCCATGCCCCTTCTTTCCCCTGCAATCCCAGGATCGCCGTGATAATCTGTTTTCTACGAGAGGGATCGATCGGACGATCCAGAATTTCGTGCAGAAACAGGTATTCGGAAGGGATGGTCGCATCAGCCTCAAGAGGGGCCACCCAGAATCCCCCCTCCTCCTGATTCTCCACAAGCCAGGACACAGCCCGGGCAATCGTCTGGTTCAGGCGAACTTCGATCGACTCATGGCCCGAAATCATCTCTTCGGCCAGCGCTGTTCTGTCCAATTCCTTCACAGACGGTCCCAACTCCCTCGTATCCGGCTTTCCGGGCAATATATCTGCCATCGTTCTCCTGATTTCCAGACAAACATGTTAGTATTCGAACTACAATCCTTTTCTGATATCAGAAAAGGTCCTGAAGGTCAAGGGAGATTTACGCAACCATTTATCATAATTGACATATTTAAAATGATGCGCCGAGTCCCAAACTTGATTTTCGGACCCGAATCGGCAATAGTACAGGAGATTGATTTAACAACATATCCAGCGCATTCGAGGGACTACTCCTGGCATATACCTGCACTGACCACTCCTGTCCGGAAGACCTGTGACCGAAGTGCGGGATTCTCTTCGCAATAATTCCAAAAGGAGCTTCACCATGGAGATGATTTCCGGAAAACTCCCGGCCGACCTTGAGCTCAAATCCATCAATACCCTGAGAATGCTGGCCGTCGATGCCGTTCAAAAGGCCAACTCGGGACACCCGGGAACCCCCATGGGATTTGCGGCGACGGCCTTCGTGCTCTGGAGAGAATATCTCCGATACAACCCCAAAAATCCCGATTGGCCCGGAAGGGACAGGTTTGTTCTTTCGGGGGGACATGCCTCGATGCTTCTCTATTCCCTTCTTTCTCTGACAGGATACGGACTTTCCATCGATGACCTGAAAGCCTTCAGACAATGGGGCAGCCGGACTCCCGGACACCCCGAATACCACCATACTCCAGGGATTGAAACGACGACAGGTCCCTTGGGGCAGGGTTTTGCCAACGCCGTTGGCATGGCCCTGGCAGTCCGTTATATTGCCGCGCGTTTCAACAGGCCAGGGATGTCCATTTTTTCTCCCCGGATCTTTGTGACCGCAGGCGACGGAGACATGATGGAAGGAGTTTCCAACGAAGCGGCGTCCTTTGCCGGCCATCAAGGACTATCGAATCTCATCTGTCTTTACGACAGCAACCACATCTCTATAGATGGAAACACCAGCCTGGCCTTTACCGAAGATACTCCGGCCCGATTCCGGGCACTGGGATGGGCCGTCCGGGAAGTGGCCGACGGAAATGACACCGACGAGGTGAGGAGAGCTCTCGACTGGGCTACAGATCCGGCTCTCGCCCTCCCTCAGGAACGCGACTCCCCGAAGCTGATCGCCGTTCATACCCACATCGGATTCGGAAGCCCGACTTACCAAGACACGGCACATGTTCATGGAAGCCCTTTGGGAGCGGACGAGGTAAAAAAAACCAAGGAGCATCTCGGATGGCCCCTTTCTCCGGATTTTTACGTGCCGGTGGAGGTGAAAGAAGTCTTCGCCGATATGGAGCGGCGGGGAGCGGCCCTGGAAAAAGAATGGCAGGAGCTTTTCGGCCGATACAAGACCTCCTTCAAAGAAGATTCCGTGCAGTTCGAACAGGCCATGCTGGGAAAACATCCAAGCGGGCTGGCCAAGAGACTGCCTCCGTTCTCGCCGAAGGATAAGCCCATGGCCACACGACAGGCATTCGGAACAGTCCTTCAGGAAGCGGCACGGATGCAGCCCCTCCTCTGGGGAGGGTCGGCCGATTTGGCGCCTTCCAACAATACCCTGATCAAGGGAGAACCCGATTGCCAGCTCCGGACACCGGGGGGCAGAAACCTGCACTTCGGTGTCAGGGAGCATGCGATGGGAGCCATCTTGAACGGAATGGCCCTGACAAAGGCCATCCGCCCTTATGGCGGGACCTTCCTCGTCTTTTCCGACTATATGAAGGGAGCCATGCGGCTTTCAGCGCTCATGCGGCTTCCCGTTCTTTACGTTCTGACCCACGACAGCATAGGGCTAGGCGAGGATGGGCCGACCCATCAGCCAATCGAGCACATCAACGCGCTGCGTGCGGTTCCCAACATGACGATCGCCCGCCCCGCAGACGCCAACGAAACCATGGCACTGATGGACTGGATCACAGGACAGTCCGAGGGGCCCTTCTCCCTGATCCTTTCGAGGCAGGCCCTTCCCATTCTGGATGTCCCGGCCGAAAGGATTCTGGAAGGCGCACCCAAAGGAGGCTATATCCTCCGGGAGGGATCGCAAACCCCCAAAGTGGTGTTGATCGGAACCGGATCAGAAACGTCCCTCCTCTGGAAGGTCCAGGACGAACTTGAACTCCTCGGGATCGCCACACGGCTCGTCAGCATGCCGTCGACAACCCTGTTCGACCGACAACCCACGGAATACCGGGAGTCCGTCCTCGGACAATCCACCTTTCGCCTCTTTGCCGAAGCGGGGAGCACCCTCTCCTTCTGGAAATATATCGGGCAGAGGGGTATCGCCATCGGAATCGATCATTTCGGCGCTTCAGCTCCCTACGAATGCCTGATGACCGAATTCGGATTTTCGGTTCCGCACATTCTTTCGAGAATTCGGGAGAGCTGGCCCGAACTCGGACTTCCTGTGAACCCCTAGCCCTCAAATCTGTTATGCATCAACCGTCGAAGGAGCGCTCCATGAGTCCCGAAAACAATAGAAAAGACACCTTAGCCAGACCCAGGCCA
>JAJZGM010000214.1 GCA_021828525.1 Nitrospirota bacterium
TCATGTGTGTAAATCCCAGTCGGGCCGCTTCGGCCATCCTTTCATGGAGTCCCGGAATGCGGCGTACCTCTCCCGCCAGCCCCACCTCCCCCACGACAACCCAGTCGGAGGGAAGGAGCAGGTCCCTGACATTCGAGACTATGGCCATGGCGATCCCGAGATCCAGCGCGGTTTCTTCGAGATCCACGCCTCCAACGACGTTCAGGTAGAGATCCATGCCGGAAAGATCGATCCCGATCTTGCGCACCAGGACGGCCGTCAGGAGCGAGAGCCGGTTCGGACTCACCCCCTGGCTGACCCGCCGTGGCATCGGCAGGGAGGTCGAAGCCGCCAGGGCCTGGAGTTCGACAAGAATGGGGCGCGACCCCTCCATGCCGCAGACCACCACCGATCCTGGACGACCGGCCTCCCGGCCTTCAAGGAAAAAGGCGGAAGGGTTCACGACTTCAGCGAGCCCTGTCTCCTCCATCTCGAAGAGGCCCACCTCCTGGGTGGGGCCGAATCGGTTCTTGGCCGTTCTGAGGACCCGGAGAGGCTGTCCCCGCTCCCCCTCGAGGTAAAGAACGGTATCCACAAGGTGCTCCAGCACCCGGGGACCCGCGATCGTTCCATCCTTTGTCACGTGCCCGATCACCAGGGTCGAGACCCGGGAGCGCTTGGCAAACTCGAGGAGTGTCGCAGCCGTTTCCCGAAGCTGGATCACCGACCCGGCGGACTGGGTCCATTCGGGGAGGAAGACCGTCTGGATTGAATCGACGATGAGGAGATCGGGAGAAAGTCTGGCCGCCTCCGAAAGGACGAGGGAAAGGTCGGTTTCCGGAAGGAGATAGAGGCGTGACGGGTTTTTCTTCCGGCCCTCAAGACGGTCGAACCGCATGCGGATCTGTTCGGGGGACTCCTCGCCGCAAACGATCAGGACGGTTTTTTCACGGGCGAGGTGGGACACCATCTGGAGGACCAGGGTAGATTTTCCGATTCCCGGATCTCCTCCGAGAAGGATGAAGGATCCTGGAACGATACCCCCTCCCAGGACTCGGTCAAACTCGGAGAGTCCTGTGGATGTCCGGAGAGTTTCACCCACGGACACATCCCCGATGGGAAGAGCCCGGGAAGACTCCGAGGCGCGGACCTCACCTTCCCGGACGTAACGGTCAACCCTTCCTCCGGGTGTTTCCTCGGGGACGAGACCCTCTGGAGCCTCGTGGCAGGACGGACAGAAGCCCATCCATTTGGGTGAACGGTAGCCGCAGGACGGGCACCGGTATGATTCCTGTTCCTTTTTGGCCAAGGACTCCCTCCCCTTCCTGTGATACAATCGCATCCATGCGCGTTGCACGATCATTTTCCGAACTCAGGACCCTGCTTCCCCCTTCACGGACTGTCCGCACCTGGCTCGTTCCGACCATGGGAGCCCTTCATGACGGCCACGGCGCCCTGATCGACCGGGCAAAGTCGGAAGGGGAGTTTGTGGCCGTATCGATCTTCGTGAACCCCCTCCAGTTTGGTCCCGGAGAGGACCTCGATCGCTATCCCCGAACGGAAGCGGACGACCTCGACTATCTCGAACGTCGGGGTGCCGACCTTGTCTTCCTGCCCTCTGCCGGGGAAATCGTCCCGCCTGGAGTCCATGTGACCGTGTCGGCCGGTCCCGCAGGAAAGCTTTACTGCGGGGGTTCGAGACCCGGCCACTTCGACGGAGTTCTGACCATCGTCCTCAAGCTGTTCCACCTCTTCTCCCCCGAGGGCGCCGTTTTCGGAGAGAAGGACCGCCAGCAGCTTTTCCTGATCCAGGCCATGGTCCGGGACCTCAATCTCCCCGTCAGGGTTCTGGGGCATCCGACCGTCCGGGAGCCCGACGGGCTGGCTCTGAGTTCGCGGAACCGGTATCTGTCCCCGGAGGAGCGAAAACAGGCCGCCCTCTTTCCCGCACTTCTCGACCGGACGGCGAGCCGGTGGAGCGAGCTGGATGGAAGAGATCCCGCAGAGCGGCTTGCGCTTCGCGATGATCTCTCCCGGAGCCTTGAAGAAGAAGGTTTCCGGGTGGACTATGTCGCCCTCGCCGACCGGCAAACCTTCTTCCCTGTCACCGGCCCAGACATTCCCCTCCAGCCCTTTCTTCTGGCCGCCATCTTTTTGGGAAAGACCCGCCTGATCGACAACCGGGAGCTTTCATCCGGTGTATGACCACCCGGGAGGCGCCCTTTATCTTGTCTCGACTCCGATCGGAAATCTGAAAGATATCACAGTCCGGGCCCTCAATGTCCTGGCGAAGGTCCATTTTGTCGCTTCGGAAGACACCCGGGTCACCCGGAATCTTCTCGACCATTACAAGATCGCAACCCCCTGCGTCTCTTACCACGAACACAACCGGAAGGAAAAGATCCCGATTTTCCTTCACAGGATGGAAAAGGGGGAGTCGATCGCCCTTGTTTCGGATGCCGGCACCCCCCTTATTTCCGATCCCGGTTCGGCTCTCGTCTCGGAGACGATCGGCCGGGGTCTTCCCGTTCACCCTGTACCAGGGCCCTCCTCTATCCTGGCAGCCCTTTCTGCGTCCGGCCTTTTCGAAGACCAGTTTTTTTTCGGAGGATTTCTTCCCCGGGGTCGGGGGGACCTGGAAAGGTTTCTGACGGAATTGGCCTCCCGTACGGAAGCTCTTGTCTTTTTCGAGACCCCCAGAAGGATCGTCCGGACACTCGGGACGATGGAGGAAGTTCTCGGCCCGGAACGACATGTCTCGGTGGCCCGGGAGATGACGAAGCTCCATGAAAGCTTCTACCGGGGACGCATCCCCCAAGTCCGGGATCTTCTCGATTCGGCTCCTCTTCTAGGAGAGATAGTCCTTGTCGTGGAGGGAGCGCCTCCGGAAAAAAGATTCAAGGAAGTGCCCCCCTCCGTCCTAGAGGCGCTCTATCAGCTCGAGG
>JAJZGM010000215.1 GCA_021828525.1 Nitrospirota bacterium
GATGTCATCGAAAAGGTGGTCCGGCCCGTTCTTCCGGAGAACCTCCTGGGAGGCCGTCCCGTGACCTTTCATATCAACCCCACCGGCCGCTTCGTGACCGGAGGTCCCCATGGGGATGCCGGTTTGACCGGTCGCAAGATTATCGTCGATACCTATGGCGGTGCCGGACGGCATGGGGGAGGGGCGTTTTCGGGAAAGGATCCCACCAAGGTCGACCGTTCGGCGTGCTACATGGCGCGCTACGTCGCGAAAAACATTGTCGGTGCAGGTCTCGCCAAAAGGTGCGAAGTCCAGATCGCATACGCGATCGGAGTGGCCGATCCCGTTTCCGTGCATGTGAACACCTACCAGACCTCGCCGGTTTCCGAGCGGCTCATCGAAACGGTGGTCCGGGAGCTCTTTCCTTTGACCCCCAAGGGGATCATCGATCACCTGAAGCTTCGGCGTCCGATCTATCGCAAGACCGCCTCCTATGGCCACTTCGGACGTAGCGAGGAGGATTTTACCTGGGAAAAACTCGATATGGCCGAAAGCCTCAGACGGGAAACCGAACGACTGGCCTGATCACATCAATCCAACATTCATGAACAGACGGGAGCTTTGAATGAAGTGTGACATCAAGGACAAGAAACTGGCGGCCATGGGTGCCGCCCGGATCGAATGGGCCGGGCGGGACATGCCCGTCCTGGCAGATATCGCCAAGGATTTTGCGAAATCGAAGCCCCTCAAGGGCGTAAAGGTGGCTGCCTGTCTCCATGTGACCAGCGAAACGGCCAACCTGATGAAGACTCTCAAGGCAGGCGGAGCCGATGTCCTGCTCTGCGCCTCCAACCCCCTGTCGACCCAGGATGATGTCGCCGCCTCCCTGGTCGTCAATGACGGCATCCCTGTCTTCGCCATCAAGGGAGAGGACCACGACACCTATTACAGCCACATCCGGGCGGTCCTCGAGACAAAGCCACAGATCACGATGGACGACGGGGCCGATCTTGTCTCGATGCTCCACTCGGATCTCAAGTCGCTTCTTCCCCACGTCATCGGGGGAACCGAGGAAACCACGACCGGGGTCATCCGGCTCAAGGCCATGGCCAAGAACAAGGTCCTCGGGTATCCTATCGTCGCGGTCAACGATTCCGAAACCAAGCATCTCTTCGACAACCGGTACGGCACAGGCCAGTCGACGCTCGATGGAATCATGCGGGCCACTAACCGCCTCTTTGCCGGTTCGACGGTCGTCGTGTGCGGCTACGGATGGTGTGGTCGCGGGATCGCACGCCGCGCCTCCGGCATGGGTGCGAAGGTGGTCGTGACCGAGATCGATCCGATCAAGGGTCTCGAGGCGGCCATGGACGGATTCGGAGTGATGCCGATCCGCGAAGCGGCCAAAGTAGGAGATTTTTTCATTACCGTCACGGGGGATATCAACGTGATCGCCAAAGAGTCCTTCAAGGTGATGAAGGACGGGGCCATCGTCTGCAACTCCGGCCATTTCAACGCCGAAATCGACATCCCGGCTCTCGAGAAGCTGGCAGTCAAGAAGAATCCCCTCCGGGACTTCGTTGAAGAGTATGTCATGAAGGACGGTCGCCGGATCATGCTCCTGGGAGAAGGGCGTCTCATCAATCTGGCCTCCGCAGAAGGCCATCCCGCCCAGGTGATGGATATGAGCTTCGCCAACCAGGCTCTTGGAGCGGAGTACATCGTCAAGCATGCCAGGACCCTTCCCAAGGATGTTTTGACCATTCCCAAGGATGTCGACCGGGAGATCGCCCGGAGGAAGCTGTCAGCCCTCGGGATCGGAATCGACACCCTGACGCCCGAACAGGAGCGATACCTGGCGTCATGGGAGCAGGGAACCTAGGAGTCCGCATGGAGATCAGAGTCAACGGAAAGGCCGAATCGATCGCCGACGGGAGCACCGTCGGCTCAGTACTCGAGGCAAAGGAGCTGGATCCGGCCCTGGTGTCGGTCGAACATAACGGGAAAATTCTGGAAAAATCCGATCTCGACGGGACCGTCCTGTCGGAGGGGGATGAACTGGAAATCCTCTTTTTCATGGGAGGGGGAGGGACCTGACCTTTGGTCGGGTCACCCTCATCCTCCAAGGATCAGTCCGCGTGACATCTTCAGACAAGGGAGGGGCTTCGGCTTCTCCCCTTCTTGACCTCATCGGCCGAACGCCGCTTGTGCCTCTCTCAAGGATCAGCGTTGATCTTGGCCGGACAATTCTGGTCAAGCTCGAATCGCGGAGTCTTGGCGGAAGCATCAAGGACCGGCCGGCCCTTTTCATGATCGATGATGCCCGGAACCGGGGTCTTCTTCCGGCTGGTGCCCGCATTGTCGAGGCGACAAGTGGTAATATGGGAATAGGGCTGGCCCAGATCGCGGTCCTTTACCGGCATCCCGTGACGATCGTCATGCCCGAGGGAATGAGCCAGGAGCGTGTCTCCCACCTCCGGGCCCTTGGAGCGACGGTCGAACTGACACCCTCTGCCGGAGGAATGCAGGCGGCCATCGACCGGGCCGAAGAAATCATGAAGGGAGAACCCGGAGCCTTCATGCCCCGCCAGTTTGAAAATCCGGCCAATCCCGAGTCCCATTACCGGACGACGGGACCGGAGATTGTCGACGCTCTCGGGGGTCTTCCGGACGGCTTTGTGGCCGGTGTCGGCACGGGCGGAACGATCTCGGGAGTCGGGCGGTTCCTTCGGGAGAACAATCCCGCCCTTCCCGTCTGGGCCCTGGAGCCCGAAACTTCAGCGGTTCTGTCCGGAAAGGCCCCGGGGCCCCACAGGATCCAGGGAATCGGAGCCGGATTCGTGCCAAAGATCCTCGACAGATCGGTGATCTCGAAGGTCCTGACAGTGACCGATCGTCAGGCGATCGACACCGCCCAACGTTTGGCCCGGG
>JAJZGM010000018.1 GCA_021828525.1 Nitrospirota bacterium
AAGCGAGGAATCTGATTGTGAGCGTTAAAAAGAATGGGGTAGGGTCGACCCGCAAGACGGCCGCCGTCAAAAAGTCGGATCCGGATGGGCTGAAGACGGTGAAACAGGGAGTCGAGGAGCCGGGGGTGAAAAAAAAGTCCAGGGCGACGAAATCCACGGCTTCGGAGAAGGAGGGGGCCTCGAAGGGGACGCTGATCATTGTCGAGTCCCCGACCAAGGCGCGGACCCTGACCCGTATCCTCGGCAGCGAATACAAGGTCAGGGCCAGCGTCGGCCATATCAAGGATCTGCCGCCCTCGAAAATCGGAATCGATCTCGACAAGGACTACGATCTCCAGTTTGTGGTGTCGGAAGGAAAGCGGAAGGTTCTCGACGAGATCAAGCAGGTGGCGAAAACGGCTGGAAAGATCTATCTCGCATCCGATCCGGATCGGGAAGGGGAGGCGATCGCCTACCATATCGCAAGCGAACTGGTTTCCCTCAAGAAACCGATTCGGCGGGTTCTGGTCCACGAACTCACCGAACGGGGAATCAAGGCGGCGCTGGCCGAGCCAGGCGAGATCGATCTCCACAAGGTGGACGCGCAGAAGGCGCGTCGTGCCCTCGACCGGATCGTCGGGTATACCATCTCCCCTCTCCTCTGGGACCGGGTGCGCCGGGGGCTTTCGGCCGGAAGAGTCCAGTCGGTGGCTGTCCGCCTTGTTTGCGATCGGGAGGACCAGATACGGGCCTTTGTTCCCGATGAGTACTGGACCATCGAAATGCCCATGAGGCCAGTCGATCCATCACGGTCCGAGAGTGTCTTTACGGCCCGGCTCGACCGGTATGACGGAGAAAAGATCTCCCTCATAAACTCCGGGGAGGCCAGGGAGGCCGTCGAGCGGATCACTGCAGAGACCTTCCATATCGACAGTCTCTCCGCCGATGAAAAACGGCGGCAGCCGGCTCCTCCCTTGACAACCAGCCGGCTTCAGCAAGACGGCGCCCGGCGCTTCCGTTTTTCGGCAAAGAAAACGATGCAGCTGGCCCAGAAGCTCTACGAGGGGGTCGAGATTCACGGACAGGGGCAGACCGGGTTGATCACCTATATGAGGACGGACTCGATCCGGCTGGCTCCCGAGGCCCTCGAGATGGCCCGCGACTACATCGGGAAGAACTTTCCCCAGTCCCTGCCGGCCAAGTCCCCTGTCTACAAGAACAAGAAAGGGATCCAGGACGCCCACGAAGCCATCCGTCCCACCGATGTGACCCGGACTCCTGCCTCTCTCGAGGGCATCCTGGAACGGGACCTCCTCCGCGTCTACCAGCTGATCTGGCAGAATTTTCTGGAGAGCCAGATGACCCCGGCACGGTATCTCCTGACCACCGTCCTGATCGAAGGGGACAGGAAGGACACCTTCCGGGCCACGGGCCGGCGGATGGTTGACCCGGGATTTCTGGCCCTGCGAGGGGAGAAGGTCAGAAAACCAAGGGCGGACGAGGAGGTCGAAGAGGAAAGCGAGGAGGAGAGCGAACTTCCCCTGCTCCAGACAGGCGAGAAGGTGGAGGCGGTTGAACCCCCTGTTCCCGAACAGCACTTTACCGAACCGCCTCCCCGCTTCAATGAGGCCTCCCTGATCCGGGAGCTCGAAGAAAAGGGAATCGGCCGTCCCAGCACCTATGCGACCATCATGACGACGATCGTCGAACGGGAGTACGTCGAGAAAAAAGAAAACCGGTTTCATCCGACCGATCTGGGGGAGACAGTCAACCGGCTCCTTGTGGCCTCCTTTCCCGACCTTCTGAATGTCCAGTTCACAGCACGTATGGAAGAGGAGCTTGATTCGGTCGAGGAAGGCGGAAAGGTCTATCGGGAGGCGGTCGACGATTTCTATCGTCCATTCGCTCTGGAACTCTCCCGGGCCAAGGGAGGTGGCATGGCCAATCTCAAGGCCCAGAGCGAGCCGACCGACATTCCCTGTCCCGTCTGTGGGACGCCCATGGTCAAGAAATGGGGCCGTCACGGGGCCTATCTGTCCTGCGGAAACTATCCCGATTGCAAAACGAC
This sequence comes from Nitrospirota bacterium, assembly GCA_021828525.1. Lineage (GTDB taxonomy): Bacteria > Nitrospirota > Leptospirillia > Leptospirillales > Leptospirillaceae > UBA4572. Next base: position 2,048 of record JAJZGM010000018.1, read on the forward strand.
GCGCAATATTGTCGAAACGGCGACCGGTATGGCCCCCGAAGCACTTCCGGACGCAAACGGGGAACTTTGCCCCAAGTGCGAAAAGGCGATGATTGTCAAAAAAGGCCGTTTTGGCACCTTCCTGGCCTGCAGCGACTACCCACGCTGCAAGACGACAAAGCCCTGGCCTCCGAAGACGGGGCACGCCGAACCGGATGTCCTGCCGGCCGACGTTCCTCCCTGTCCGGCCTGTGGTGGGGCCATGGTGCTCAAGTCGGGCCGCTTCGGAAGCTTTCTTTCCTGTGCGAACTATCCCAAGTGCAAGACCACCCGGCCTCTTCCTACGGGGATTCTCTGTACCCGGCCGGGTTGTGGAGGCGAGATCACTCCCAAGCGCGGGAAAAGAGGGATATTTTATGGGTGCAGCCGCTACCCCGAATGCGACAGGACCTATCCCGGCCGGCCTGTGAAGCGGGAGTGCCCGTCCTGCGGCCATTCCTTCCTGATCGAAAAAAAGAGCGGAAAAACGGTGTTGTTCGTGTGCCCGGAAAAAGGCTGCGGCTATGAAGTGGAGCCTGAAGAGGCCGGAAGCTCGGGAATCACCGCATGACCACGCGCCAGCCGGTCACCATCGTGGGAGGGGGACTCTCAGGTGTCGAGGTGGCCTTGACGCTCTCGCAGTCGGGAGTTCCTGTCGTCCTGTACGAAATGCGCCCCCGGACCGAAACGGGCGCCCACAAAACCGCTGACTTGGGAGAACTTGTCTGCTCCAACTCTCTCAAGTCGGTCGATCCCGAGACTCCCCACGGGCTGCTGAAGGAGGAGCTTCAAATCATGGGATCTCCGGTCCTTCTCATGGCCTTCGAATGCCGGATTCCCGGAGGGGGAGCTCTCGTGGTCGACCGGCTCAGGTTTTCCCGGGCAATGACCAGGGCAGTGGAGGACGATCCCGGGATCACGCTTGTTCGAGAACGGGTCGACCGGATTGTGGAGACCCGTCCCCTTGTGCTGGCGACGGGTCCCCTGACCCATCCCGTTATCACCGAAGATCTTCTCCGGCATATCGGAAGTGACCGGCTCTCCTTCTACGATGCCATCAGTCCGGTCGTCGAGGCGGACAGCCTCGACTTCTCCCGTTTTTTCCGGGCCGACCGATATGGAACCCCGGGAGAGGGAGACTATTGGAACGTCCCCCTGACGGAGGAGGAGTACCGGACCTTTTGTTCAGAACTCCTTGGGGGAGAAAGGGTTCCGCCTCATGAAGGGGTGGAAGACCGGCCGGAGGTTCTCCGGGCCTTCGAGGCATGCCAGCCCATCGAGTCTCTGGTGGAGAAGGGTCCCGACACCTTGGCGTTCGGTCCGATGAGACCGGTGGGCCTCATCAATCCGAAGACTGGGACGATCCCGTTCGCGGTCGTTCAGCTTCGGGCGGAAGACGCCGACGGATCGGCCTATAATCTCGTTGGCTTTCAGACAAAGCTCAGATACTCCGAGCAGGAGCGAATCTTCCGCCTTCTTCCAGGATTTTCGGAGGTCCGGTTCCTCAGGCTGGGTTCCCTTCACCGGAATACCTTCCTTGACGCTCCTGCCGTTCTCCGTTCAGACCTGTCCCTCCGGAGCCTTCCGGGCGTCTATCCGACGGGGCAGATGGTCGGAGTCGAAGGCTACACCGAATCGGTTGCCATGGGCCACTTGACCGCGCTCTTCCTCGGCCCCCGTCCCCCGTCCTCCCTCCCTCCCGAAACGACCGCGGTCGGTGCCCTTCTCCGTGCCCTGATGCCGGACGCCTACCGGAAAACTCCTTCCGGGGAGTCCGGGGAGAGGAAGGCAGTTCCGTTCTGTCCGATGAACTTGCATTTCGGTCTTTTTCCATCCTTGCCGAACCGTGTCCGGGGAGGAAAAAGGGAAAGACGCAGGGCAATGATCGCGCGTGCGCGAAAGGATTTTGAGATCTGGTGGAAGGAAAGTGCCAAGCCGGAGGGTCGTGGGCCGGATCCGGAAGAGAAAAAGTCATTGGGGATAGCCATGGCATAAGAGAGGGATGGCGTATGGGCGGGTCCGGTTCGGGAGATAAAAGAAGCGGAAGAGAGAGAGAAGCGATCCGGGATAGAATCTCCGGGGACCCCTGCTGGATCGCCTTTCAGGGAAAACTTCTGGAGTCGGGACGATCTTCCAGGACGGTGGAGGCAACGTCCCGGGACCTGGAGCTGTTGGCCGGGATCATGGAGGGGGTTCTGGGGACTTCCAGTGGCATCCTCTGGGAGAAGCTGGATCGTCCCAAAGCGGTTCGTTTCATCAAGCGTCTTCACGAACGGGGCTATGCTTCATCAAGTATTTCCCGGACTTTGTCAAATCTGAGAGGTTTTTTCCGTTTTCTCAAAAAGAACGGATTGATTTCGGACGATCCCTTTCGCCTTGTCTCCGGCCCCCGTAGCCGGCGGGTTCTTCCAGCGGTCTTTTCGGAGGAGGAGACCCGGAAACTGGTGACCCTGCCCACCGCGAAGGAACACCGGGAGGAGATCCCGGACGCGCGGGACCGGGCCATTCTCGAAGTCTTTTACCAGACGGGGGTCCGGCTCTCCGAGTTGTGTGGGATCCGCTGGGGGGATATCGACGGCGACGTCTCCTCGATCCTGATCCATGGCAAGGGAGGAAAGGAGAGACGGGTTCCTCTGGTGGGGGAGGCCAAAGAGGCTCTCCTGTCCTACAGGGACCGGATCATCCAAACCGGTTCTCCCTGGGCTCCGTCCCGGTCCGGACTGGACCATGTGTTTATCGGAACGGTGAGCGGAACGTTTCGACCCCTTTCGGTCTACCAGATCGGCAGGATCGTTCGGAAAAGAGGCCTTGAGGCCGGGCTTGACCGCCGGATCACCCCTCATGCCCTGCGCCACTCCTGTGCGACGCACCTTCTTAACCACGACGCGGATCTTAGGGAGATTCAGGTCCTGTTGGGCCATGCCTCCATCGGAACAACCCAGCGGTATGTTCATACGAGTCTCGAGGAACTCTCGAGAAAGCTTTCAAAGGCCCGGGACGGTGACAGTCCCCCCTGATCACTGGCGGAAAAATCCTGTAACGGAGGTCCAATGGATGGAGTCCGGGAAAAAGCGCAGGTCCTGATCGAGGCGCTTCCCTATATCAGAACCTTTCACGGCAAGACCTTTGTTATCAAGTTTGGTGGAGGGGCACTCGACGGAGGGGGGCAGGAAAGTCTTTCCTTTGCGGAAGACCTTGTCCTCCTTCAGCATATCGGGATCCGTCCGGTCGTTGTTCATGGGGGGGGCCCCCAGATCTCCGAGCTGATGAACCGGCTGGGTATGAATCCGGAATTCATCGATGGCATCCGGGTGACCGGAAAAGAGGCGATGGAAGTGGTGGAGATGGTCCTGACCGGCCGCATCAACCGGGAGATCGTCACGATGGTCCATCGCCACGGAGGCCGGGCGGTCGGTCTGTCGGGCCGGGATGCCGGATTCCTTATCGGAGAGAAAAAATGCCTGTCGGGCCGGGAGCTCGGCCATGTGGGCCGGATCGTGTCTGTAAACTCCGAAATTCTCGATCTGCTCGACCGTCACCGGTTCATTCCGATCGTCGCTCCGGTCGGGGTTACAGAAGACGGGGTTGCTCTCAATATCAACGCGGACGAGGCGGCGGCTGTCATCGCGGGGAGCCTGAAGGCCGAAAAGCTGATCATGATGACCAATACCAAAGGGGTTCTGGACGAAGACGGCCGGCTCCTGCCCTCCCTCGACCGGGAGGCGATCCTCTCCCTGATCGAACGGAAGGTTATTGCGGGAGGCATGGTTCCCAAGATGGAAGGCTGTCTTCAGGCCCTTTCGGAAGGAGTGGGTAAGGTTCATGTCATCGACGGCCGCATTCCACATGCCCTTCTTCTTGAAATATTTACGCCCGAAGGGGTGGGAACGGAGATCGTCCGGGGTGGCGCCCAATGACCCTGATTCAGGAAAGGGGAATCCGCTTTTTCTGGATCCTGATCCTTTCAGGAACGCTTTTTTCCTGTACTCCCCAGCCCCCTCCCCCTCCTGTCAACGTGAGCGTCGTCCATGTCCAGATTCTGCTCATCGATACGGGAGGTCCGGGTCTTCAACAAAAACGGGTGCCTGTACTGGCGGCCCACATCCATATCGTCAATCCGGGAGCGGAGGTTCGTCTTTTGGGGTACCGATACGAAACCTCCCGGGGGATCATATCCGAGGCCCTTGTCGACAAGTCGCTGATGGAAAAAAGCCGGACCCGGCTCGGCCGCCTCGTCCAGTTCGGACTTCCGACGGTGTTTCCCGCGAATGCTGAGACCGGTGGATGGGTATTTTTCAAGACCCCCGATACGAAGGGTAAAATCCATCTCTCCCTTCGGGATGTCTACGGCCGTTTTTACGCTGTGTACCTTACCTTGCCGGACGACAACGAACATGGAAAAACGAAACATCCTGCCCCCTCCCCCCCCTCGGCGCCCGGACATCCCTGACCGGATTCTCCTCTCCCTGCCCAACCAGAACGAAGAACGAACCGGAGGTTCGACATGATGAGAAAAAATTTCGAGATCAAGATTCTGAGCCCCCTTGTCGGAACCGAGAGGATCCCCTTTCCGGCGTATGCGACGGAAGGGTCGGCTGGCCTTGATCTCCGGGCCTGTCTTTCGGATCCGGTCAGTCTCCCGCCTGGGGGCCGCCATCTTTTTCCGACAGGTCTTGCTGTCAACATGGCAGGTCAGGGGGTCGTCGCCCTCGTGGCCTCCCGTTCCGGCCTGTCCTTAAAGCATGGCCTCCGGGTGGCTCAGGGAGTGGGCGTGATCGACTCCGACTACCATGGGGAAATCGGGGTCATTCTCGCCAATGATAGTGTCGATCCCTATACGGTCCATCCCGGAGACCGGATCGCCCAGCTTCTCTTCCTCCCGGTTTTCCAGGCCGATTTCGACCCGGTCGATTCTTTTTCCGCCTCGACTGTGCGTGGAGAAGGCGGGTTCGGACATACCGGGAGGTCCTGAGATCTTAGCCGGAAGCGTGAAAAGAGACCCCCGGCCTGATCCGATCGTGGTCTGGATCGGGGGGGCAGTTTTTAGACGACGGGAAGAATCGGGGGGTATCAAAAAATCAGGTCGGGGAGAAGGGATGAGGCCGCCGGAAAGAGGAGTCCGGCGGCAAATTGTGTTGATGCAGGGCTAATCCGGGGTCAGACGACATCCTCGATGGTCCCGATCCGGAGGGAGTCCATCATGCGTGTAATGCTCTCCTCGATCGGTTTCTTGATTTCAGACATGCGTTCTCCCACCCGTCTCAGTTGTCGCATGAGGACCTTCTGCGGAAGCATACGGTCGTATCCCGGAGCTTCGCGGGCCATGAGGATAGCCTTGCGTCTGTAATCGCTCATGGTGTTATGGAGCGGCATCTTGTAGTTGAGGGTAACTTCCTCAATCAAGGGGATGACCTCATCCCCGAAAGTCGTCAGGAAGGACTCGACAATCTCGCAGAAAAATCCGAAATGCCGCGATTCGTCCTTTGTCAGATAAACGAGAAGGCGGTTCAACACCGGTTCCTTGACCACGCGGGACAGGCTCTGGTAATAGAGCTGTGTCGCCTTTTCCTGAAGGAGGGTATAGGTAAAGACTTGGACTGGCTTCGAAAAACCGATGCTGAAGGGTTTTCTGTTCTCGATTATCAATTTCTCTTCGAGAAGATCCCGGTTCGGTTCCATGCCGGAATGGAACTGGTAAAGAGCCAGAGCCTGGGCGTGACGGTCTTCTTCAAGGCTCCAGCGAACGGTGAAGTGAAAAAGCTCCCTGTTATGGATGGATTCTTTCATTCCCTCGGCGGTGATGGGGAACAGGGACTGATATTCGGCAAAATATCCGGGCAGGTGATCTTCGACATAGGTGACAAAGATAACGGCGTCCTTCTGGCCCTGGGTCAGAAGTTCCGGTCGAATTTCGTTCCAGTGAAGTGACTTGAATCTGTTCCAGTTCGCGTCATCGGCGAGCTTGTTATAATTATCCACATGTTGCCTGAGTTTTTCGAGCGGCAATTGCACCCTGGTTTCCCTTCCTTCTTTCTTGTTGAATCAAGTTGTGCACGTTTGGATGGCCACGCCGATCCCGCCGACACCATTCTGGCGGAGACCCCAACCGCATCATTATACGCTTCTAAAAATGGAAATTGCATCTTTTGACTGATTCTGGCGATTATAGCTTTATTTTGAAAGGACTTCCAGATGCGATGATTCCATGCGGCCGACCTTATCGGTCGATTGGGTGGGCAGGGAGAACGGGGCCCAGGGCCAAGTCTCCGGAGAGAGAAGCCCGGCTGCCTCCTGTCGGGTTATTTCGCCAGCAGTAAGGGCCTCCGAGATTCGGTTGACCTGAGTCAGGCATTCTTCGATCGCCCCGGAAACAAGCGGAAGGGGAAGGTCCTTCAAGAGCCCCGAGAAGGAAAGGGGAGGTGAACAGACATAAGTGGCCTGGCCGAAGGGAAGCGGGATCCGGAACCGGTCCCAGCTCCCCAGGATCTTGACGCGGGTGTAGGAGACGGACAGGAGGTAAAGGGGTTTGCGGGAACAGAGAGAGAGGTAGGCGATACCGTCTTTGACGCGGTAGATCGGTCCCTTGGGTCCGTCGGGAGTGAAAACGATTGAATCTTCCCCCTTCCGGTCCAGCCTTAAGAGTTCCTTGAGGGCGGCGGTGCTTCCCCGGCTGGAGGAGCCCCTGACACTCAGGATTCCAAACCAGCGTAGAAGGGCTGAGATCAGGTCCCCGTCTTTTGACTGGGAGACGATGAGCTTGATTTTTCCAGGTTTTCCGTAATACACAAAGGGCATGAAAAGGCCCTGATTGTGCCAGAAGGCGATCAGGATGCTGTCGCCCCGTTCGAGGCGCCGCCGATACTCGTCAAAGCCGATGTACCGGGAGGTGGTTGTCAGTCTGATCGACCTGACAACAAGGGAGACGAAGAACGAGGCTAGGCGAAGGAAGACTCCGTCAGATTTCATCCCGATGTCCTTTTTTAGAGACGGGTCCGCGGTCCATGGCGAATTGATGCCGGGAGGGTGGCAGGGGTTCTATACCGTTTTTATTTCGCACCGATCCTTTTCTTCAAGTATTGATCATAGAACGGATCAGGAAAGAATTCCAGACGTGATGAAACCAAGAGCGATATTGTCCTGCCAGCCCAAAGTGGGACGGAACCCGGGGTCAGTGGCTCTCTTTTCCGGAGACGGGGACAGGAGGCGTCAGGAGGCCCTCACGGACCCGCTCCCAAGATTCCCGGGCCAGTTCCTTGCGATTTGCCCCTTCCGGAAAAACGGGGGATCCGATATGGACCCGGGCGGTGATCCGGGACTCTCCCAGTGTTCTCCAGAACGATCTCGCGAAGCTCTCTCCTCCCGTGTAGGACACCGTTGCAAGTGAAGTCTTGCGGCTGTTTTCATAGCGGATGGAAACGGGAAGGACCGGTCTTCCGGTCTTTGCGCACACATCGAAAATCCCTGTCCTGAAGGGCAGGAGGGTGTCTCCGGTTGTCGTGGTCCCCTCGGGAAATACGGCGACTGAGATATGCTCCTCCATGGAGTCGCGGACTCCGGATAGGATCTCCCGAAAGGAGGAGAGGCGATGGCGACCGATGAAGAGTGTCCCGGCATTTCGGGCCGATGGCCCGACGACCGGCCACAGGGCGATCTCCTCCTTGGCGATGAATCGCACCGGGAAAAGGGCCCGGATGAGACAGATGTCCATCCATGAAATATGGTTCGAGACAAGAAGAAAGGGTCCTGTGACAGCGGTTTTTTGCTCGCCGTGGAGGGTGAGGTCGACTCCCAGAAGGCTGAGAAGATCCCGGCACCAATCGGCAAGAGGATCGGGGGAGGACGGGAGATCATTTTTCCGAAGCTGCTTCGGGACGAAGATCCCCCGGAAGACATGGGCGGCGGCCCTGAGTCCTCGGAGCAAACGGGAAGGGAAGGACAGGGGGGGAGAAACGGGGACGGCCGAGAAGAGGTCCGACGTCATGAATCCCTCCCCTCGTTCAGGAGTGATCTGAAAAAATGTCTCGCATAACGGTCCTTCATCGAGCCGACAGGAAGCCAGATCGGGAAGTCGGCGGTCCTGAAGGCCGGATCGTGGGAAGGGTTTCCTATACAGCGGGCTCCCAGCCGGAGATAGCCCTTGAGAAGAGGAGGCAGGACGGGAACGTCCTTTTGGCCCATAGGCCTGTCGAGACATGGATAGGGACGGTGGGGCACGACATTCTCCACGGATTGGTCCCATCCGGTTCTCTTGAGATAGCTCCAGATCCTGTCCGGGTCCATGGACGGATCGGTGAGGTCGACGCTCGCGCATCCCATGAGGAATCTGACGGGTTCGGTCTGGATGATTCTGGCCAGGGCCGACCAGAGAAGGGTGATCGCCCCTCCGTTGCGGTAGTCGGGATGGACACAGGATCGCCCGACTTCCAGTGTGTCTTCGAGGAACGATGAGAGGGGCTGGAGGTCGAACTCTGTCTGGGTATAGAATCCCCCCGTTTTCTGCGCTCCGCGGTAGTCCAGAAGACGGTAGGTTCCGACGCATTGTCCTGTCGAGCGATCGATGACGATGAGGTGGCGCGCATGCGTGTCGAACAGATCTCGTTCGGGGACGATATCCGGACTGGGCGTCTCCGGTGGACAGAATCCGAAGGCGATGGCCCGGAGTTTCTGGGCCATGAGAATATCCTCCTTCGATGCGGCCCACCGGACAGTCAGTGTGGGATTGGCGACAAATGGCGGGAGAACGGCATGCGGGGTTGTCATGGGACCCTCCTTGGGGGAAGAGATGGCAGATGTCCGGGACAGAATAGAGGGTCTGTGTGACGTGGAGGTCTTGAGGCGGTTACGGACGGAAAACGGACACCGGGACCTTCCTTGAAGGGTCAGGGAATCCGGCGCGGATCCAGCGGATTCAAGAGCGGTTCGATGGCCCGATGCAGAAGCTCGGCATATTTTTCCCGGTCGTAAGTTGCGTCGGGGGAGGCGAGAGGGTAGGCCTTTGCCCGCGACAGGGGATCCCGATCCCTGGCGCTGGTGATGATGTACCGGATCGTTTCTCCGGCATGTAGGCGAATTCCCCGTCCGGCCAGCTCGTGGGCGACAATGCCGGACAGGGTCGACCTCCCGTATTTCTCGGGCGTTTTCGTCAGTCTTCGCCGGATGGCCAGCTCCCGTAGAGGCACACGTCCTTCCCGGATTTCGGACAGCCTGTCTTTGAAGAGTTCGGTGGCCCGGGGAAGAAGGAGCCGGTATTCCTCAAGGGTGGTGGCGTTGGACAGGAGGTCGATCACCTCCTTCTGGATCTTCCGGATCAGGGGAGGGGTGTCCGACCTCCGGGCTTCCAGTCCACGCACCTTGATCTCTCCCGAACGGAAAACACCAAGATAGCGATTGGGCACGGACAGGGAGGGACGGGCCCGGGAGGGAAAGAACTGAATCCACCGGTAGAGTCCTTCCAGATTGAGGGGGATACCCGTCCTTTCGCCGATCTCCCTGGCCAGCTCCCGGCACTCCTCGTCCGTGATTCCGGGCTTCTGGAGCCAGAGGGAGTCCACGATGCCGTGCAGGAGACGAAACCCCCGCTCTTCGGAGAGCTCCTTGGCCGCAAGAAGTATCTCCCGGCTGTAGGCTGTGACGCATTCGTGGGCCTCGATCCTTCCGAAACGGGCGTTCTTGTAGCCAAGGTATCCGAAAGAGACGACAAGGAGCCACTTGAGGGCCTTCTGTCTCCTGTTGAAGGGATGGTCCTTCCGGAGGTTTTCGGGAAGTTGGGCCAGCTGCTCCTTGTATGACTGTCTTTTGGAAAGGATCGGTCCGAGCACCCGGGGGACGAGGCCCTTGCGGCGGGTGCAGAGGGTATGGCGGGTTTCTGGCGCCCGGTTGTCAGGACAGCAGGTGCATCCGACCGTTTCCGGAGAAATGTTGAACCGGGTCATGATGGCCGGGTACATGGAGGCGAAGTCGAGCTCCGCGACCGACTCGTGGAATCCTGGCGGCGGGAGGAAGGTCATTCCGCCCTTGTCGGATCCGAGAAGGTCCAGAGAGCTCCGGAAGGATTCCGGTTCGCTCTTTCTCCACGGGATGAGAATGCCTTCGCGGATGGCCTGTTCAAGCTGCATGGAGGTGATGCCGGTCCCTGTCGATGTTCTGGCCATCGTCTGGACGGGGATTCTTGTGACGCGGGCTTGTTCGAACAGGCCATCGAGCTCCGCCTCTCCCAAGATGAAGCTGTTTTTCCGGTCGATGTGCCACCGGCCGGAGAGGAGGAAGGATCCGGCCCGGAAGTGAATGCGTCCATAGGAGAACCATGACCGTTCCTTCTGGCCCTTCATGGGGCGACCGGGAGCCCGGTTCAGCGCGAGGGGAATCCCGGTCGCGCGGGAAAGCTGTTCGAGTCCGGGAAAGATCCAGTCGTCTCCCCACTCGCTCAGTATCAGGTCCGGATCCTCCTCCGCCAGATGGCGGTTCAGTGTCCGGAGGAGAGACCGGGGGTCTTCCCCGTCCAGAACGCGGACGCCGTCCTCCGTCTCGATCTCAAGAGAGGAGGGAGGGGCATGTCGAGGATTGTCCGTGATCCCTTCGGAGCGTATCCGGAGAAGGCGCAGGTCGGGCAACCGGTAGTGGGTGTTCCAGAGGGAGTCTTGCCGGACGATCCTCTGGACAGTCGCGCTTCCGTCGAGTGAGAGG